>JAHKZS010000186.1 GCA_020626545.1 bacterium | reverse complement strand
GACGTACACACTTCCCGCGATAGAATGCCACAACTTTGACGAGTTCTTTTCGACCGTGTCAAGTATTATACCACCGCTGTTAATTATTTGCAACATTTCTTCTTTCGGAATCTCTTTACAACAATCGTGTAATATACCGGCGGTTTCCGCTTTATTTACATCAGCGTTATATCTTTGAGCTAATTTTACAGCCGCTTTAGCGACATTTAGACTATGGATATAACGTTTCTCCCCCATACGCGTTCTAATTAAAGAACGATACTCCTCAACACTCACGATTACACCTTTTTATTCTTAGCTTTAGGAAGCTGAATCTGAGGTTCATCGGGATTAGGTCTGTATAAGACAAATTTTGAACCGATAACCTGAACCACATCGCAATTAACCTTGGGATAAATAGAATCCGCAACTTCCCGCGGAGTAAGCGGACAATGTTCAAGACATTTCCCTTTAATAAGTTCTCTCGCTGTTAAAGCGTCATCTACCTGCTTTATAATCTGGTCGTTTAATCCGCCTTTTCCCACGTAAACAATTGTATCTATAGGATTGGCTAAGCTTCTTAGATAAGCTCTTTGCTTACTTGTTAACATTATTCTCCTCCAAATACTTCACCAGCTCAGCTTTAAACATTCTGAGCGCGTTTCCTCTATGACTTACTTTATCTTTTTCATCGGCTGAAACTTTTCCGAAAGATACTCCGTTATAAAGGAAAATAGGGTCATATCCGAATCCGCCGTCGCCGTCAGGCTCATACGCGATTCTACCAAAACATTTACCCTCGACCTGAATTTTGTCCCCGTTAGGAAATACACAGGTTACAGCGCAGGTATAGTGCGCGCCTCTATCGCTTTCAGGAGTATTTTCGAGTCTTTTTAGAATAAGATTATTCTTATCAATATCGGTAGCATTTTCACCGGCGAATCTTGCGGAATAAATTCCGGGTTCTCCGTTTAATGCGTCAACACATATTCCCGAATCATCCGCAATAGCCGGTAGTCCCGTTTTTTTACAAGCGGCATCGGCTTTTATAAAAGAATTCTCCATAAAAGTTGAACCATTTTCTTCGACATCCTCAAGACATATCCCTTCATCTTTAGGAGAAACGGCGTTTATACCTAATGGAGATAATATTCTTTCAAGTTCTATTAGTTTTTGAGGGTTATTGGTAGCTATAATAAACTTCATATTTAATCCTCGTTGCTGAAATCAAAGAGAGCCTTTGAGAACGCGTCAGGATCAAACGGCTGTAAGTCGTCAATCTGCTCGCCTACTCCGATAAATTTAACAGGAACATCAAGAGTGTTTTTGATAGCGAGTACAATTCCGCCCTTAGCAGTACCGTCAAGCTTAGTTAAAACGATACCGGTAATTCCTGTAGCCTCTTTAAAATGTTCAACCTGAGAGACCGCGTTTTGTCCTGTAGTAGCGTCTAATACAAGCAAAATTTCTTTATCCGCGTCAGGTAATTCTCTGTCGATAATTCGGTTGATTTTAGCAAGCTCGTCCATAAGATGCTTTTTATTATGAAGTCTGCCCGCTGTATCAGCGATAATTATATCTGTACCTCTCGCTTTAGCGGCTGATATTGCGTCGAATACAACCGCTGCGGGATCACTTCCCTCGTTCTGCTTAATAATATCACATCCGCTTCTATCCGCCCAAATTTGAAGCTGGTCTATAGCGGCGGCCCTGAATGTATCAGCAGCGGCGAGTAAAACCTTCTTACCGTCGTTTTTAAAACGATTAGCCATTTTACCTATAGTGGTAGTTTTTCCGACTCCGTTAACTCCGATAACGAGGATAATCGAGGGCTTTGTACCGAGATTGAGTTCCTGACCGCCTCTTAAGATTTCGCTCACGACTTCCTCGAGAAGTTCCTGAATTTTTTCAGGCTCAGTTGTTCCGGTTTCTTTTACTTTTACTTTTACTTTTTCACAAATATCGTGAGCGGTATTTACTCCGACATCACCCATTACAAGAAGTTCTTCGAGTTCCTCAAAAAGTTCCTCGTCAATTTTTGTGAAAGATTTGAGCATAGAACCGATTTGTCCTATAACACTATCTCTGGTCTTTTTTAAACCTTGTTTTATTTTACTGAAAATTCCCATAGTAACTATCCTTTTAAATTCCTAATTTTTCGCTTACTTCACTGGCACGAAGTTCCAAGAGCTTTGATACACCCTCATCCTGCATAGTAACTCCGTATAATACATCAGCTTCTTCCATTGTACCGCGCCTATGAGTAATAAGTATAAACTGAGTTTTATTCGTAAGATTACGTACATACTGGGCGAATCTATCAACGTTAACTTCGTCAAGAGCAGCCTCTATCTCATCCATTACACAGAAAGGCGCCGGGCGAACTTTCATTATAGCGAAATATAACGCTATAGCTACTAACGCTTTTTCACCGCCCGACAAAGCGTCGAGATGTACTACTATCTTTCCGGGAGGATGAACGATAATATCAATACCGCTTGTTAATATATCCTCAGGATCGGTAAGAGCGAGTGAAGCTGTACCTCCGCCGAACAACTCCTTGAATGTGTATGTAAAGTTTCTGTTGATTTCTTCGAAGCTTTTAAGGAATTCCTCCTGCATCTGCTTAGTGAGGTCTTTAATAAGTCTTTCAATTTCCTTCTTAGACTTCTCAACGTCATTAACCTGAACGCTTATGAAAGAATACTTCTCGGAGACTTCTTTATATTCTTCAATAGCTCCGACATTTACGTTACCCAAACCTCGAATTTTAGATTTAAGTTGATTAAGTCTGGATTTAGCTTCTGATATATTGTCAAGTTTAACAGCGGTTTCTTCCGCTTCTTTTTTAGTTAGCTGGTATTCTTCCCAAAGCTTAGAGATAATATTATCATACTCTTTCTGAAGATTAATTCTTCTTTCTTCGAGACGAGCGAGCTCTTGTCCCGCGGCTTCACGTTCATTAGTCTTTTCTCTTTCGAGATTTCTAAGTTCTCCCGAGCGTTTCTCGAGATCAGATTTTTTAGAGTTGATGGTATCAATCTCCGCGTTTAAGGATTTAACCTTATCGTCGGAAATTTTAATATCACTCTGTAAGGAGTCTATCCGCTTTTGAGTTTGCTCAATAACATTATTGATTGCACCAATTTCGGAAAGAATCTCAGACTTACGGGAATCCCTGTTCTCTTCTGTAGAAACAGCGTAAGATATTTCTGAATTCAGTGTGTCAATATCTTTCTTAGCAGTAACAATTTCCAGACGTATATTTTGAAGCTTTTCGCTCATCTTTTCTCTTTCTTCGGTTAGTTTTGAGCGGTTACCTGTAATCTCCTCAAGCTGAGCTTCATACTCGGAAATAGACCAGTTAATATCATCAAGTTGTTCTTTAGCTTTTTTCTCGTCGATTTTAAACTGCGAGATTCTGTCTTTACAGCTTTTAATCTCGTCTTCAGCTTCGTCAATAGCTTGTTTTTGGGATTTTAAATCATTCTCACAAGCTTTAGCTTCGGTTAAAATACGAACCTGTTCCTGCTTTGAATTAGATAAATCAGCTCTGGTTGCTAGAATTTCGCCCTCGATAGCGGAATAATCTGATGACGCTTTCTCAAATAATTTTTCAGATTCAAGAGCTTTTTTATTCAATTGCTCGGCGTTCTTTTTATGCTTTGCGATTTCACCTGTTCTTGATAACAAGCCGGATTTCTTTCCAAGCGATCCACCGGTAAGCGATCCTCCCGCGTTTACAACCTGTCCGTCGAGTGTAACAACCTTAAAACGATAATTGAATTTTTTAGCTATAACTGTAGCGCTGTTTAAATCCTCCGCGACAACGATACGACCGAGTAAATATTTAAGAATATTGTTGTACTCAGGCTTACAATCGCATAAATCCGATGCTACTCCAATAAATCCGTATAAATCATCTAAACCTTTTTCGTTAAAGTCTTTAGGTTTAATCGTATTCATCGGTAAAAATGTAGCTCTACCGCCGTCACGCTTTTTAAGATAAGTAATCGCGGCTTTAGCGTCCTGCTCAGTAGCTGTAACGACATTCTGCATAGCGGCGCCGAGCGCTACTTCTATAGCGACGGTATATTCAGACGGCACTTCAATAATACGCGATACAGGGCCTCTTATTCCTTTTAACTGGCCGTTTTTGGAAGCTTTGACTACATTCTTAACGGAGTAAGAAAAGCCTTCAAGATTTCTTTCTAAGTCCTCAAGAAGCTTTACTCTCCTTAACGCCTGTTCTGTATCAAGTTTTAAGTTATCGGTTTTTTCCTTAAGCTCGTCACGTTTCTTTCGTCGTGATTCAAGTTTAAGCTCTAAACCTTTAATAGAATTTTCTAAAGATTCTACGTCAGAGTTAATCTTATCAATCTCTTTTTCGTAGTTTTTAGAAATCTCAAGAGTTGTTTCATATTGTTCATTTCGCTGGGAATTAGAACTTAAAATATTTTCGATACGAGCCTGCAGTTCGGTAACCGATGTAACGCTTGTCATCTGTGTTACTCGGGCGTCGGCTGATTGAGCGGTTAAGCCCGCTAGTTTTGAGCTGAGCTCTTGAATTCTATCTCCGCTTCTG
>JAHKZS010000185.1 GCA_020626545.1 bacterium | reverse complement strand
GGTAGTGCCGGAGGATATTTACGAGCATGTCGATAAGACAGGTAAGCTTCCCAAAACCTCCGCGCCTAATCTTACCGATCTAATCGAGCTTTTCGATAAATGGCATAAAGAAGGCTATTCGATTGTTCATTTTTCTATAAGCAGTGATTTCTCAAGCTCTTACCACAGCGCGACTATCGCGGCTGAGGAAGTTGGGGATGTCTGTGTTGTAGATTCACGAAATCTTTCCACGGGACAGGGACTTTTAGTTCTTCACGCCGCCGACTTAGCGGCTGAGGGTAAAACCGCTGAGGAGATTAAAGCCGAGTGCGATAAGCTCGCGCCTAAGGTGGAAGCAAGCTTCGTTGTAGACAGCATAGACTATCTGCGTAAAGGCGGACGTTGCTCGGCGATTGCGGCTTTAGGAGCGAATCTGTTAAAACTAAAGCCCTGTATCGAGGTTATCGACGGAAAGATGACTCCGTCTAAAAAATACCGCGGCAAAATCGAAAAGGTAATTCTCGACTATGTCCGCGACCGCTTAAACGGCAGAGAAGATATACTGAAGAACAGAATTTTTATTACACATACGAAGTGTAGTCCCGAAACCGTTAATCAGGTAAGAGATTTAATAAACGAGCTCTCGCCCGGATTTAACGAAATTTTGGAAACCACCGCTGGCTGTACTATTACATCGCACTGCGGACCGTATACGCTGGGAATACTTTTTATACGTAAATAACAAAAAGGTAGGGAAGAGAGCTTTCCTACCTTTTTTACAACATTTATTACCTAGTTTACATACTTTCCGGACATTCGATATTAAACATATCGAGTACGTTTTTAATCACTGTCTTAACCGAAAGACATAGCGCGAGTCTTGCCTGCATCAAATGCTCGTCCTCAACCTTAACCCTGCAAGCGTTGTAGAACTTGTGGAACAGAGTAGCTGTCTGAGTTACGTAACGAGTAATCTTAGTCGGGTCGTATTCCTTAGCGGCTGAGATAATCTCGTCCGAGAAAGAAGCGATATGGTTTATAAGCTCCTTTTCTTCGTCGGCGGTGAGGAGCTTTAACTCGTCGTTAGTACAGCTTCTCGGCTCTACGCCGTCCTTAGCGAGCGCTTTTAAAATACTGCAAATTCTCGCGTGAGCGTACTGAACATAATAAACAGGATTCTGATTGTCCTGCTGAACCGCTATATCGAGGTCGAAGTCCATCTGAGTATTAGCTTCTCTTGTGTTGAAAAGGAAACGCGCGCTGTCCACGGGGACTTCCTCGAGTAAGTCGCCGAGCTGAATAGCTTTGCCGGTACGCTTACTCATCTTAACAACCTGTCCGCCCGATACAAGCTTTACGAGTTGCATAAGAACTACTACAAGCTTACTACCGTCATAACCGATAGCGTCCATAGCGCCCTTCATTCTCATAACATGGCCGTGATGGTCAGCGCCCCAAATGTCGATACAAGTCTCGAATCCTCTGTCGAATTTATCCTTATGATAAGCTATATCGGCTGTAAAGTAAGTCGGGTTGCCGTTTTTACGGATAAGAACGTCGTCCTTTAATTCAAGCTTGTCGATATAGTCCTGAGTTTTTCCTTCTTTAAGAAGTATGTTTGTACATACTTCTTTATTTTTATACCAGACAGCGCCTTCCTTTTCGTAGGTAAGACCTTTTTCGGTGAGTAAATCCACAACAGCCTTGACTTTACCGCTGTCGTGCAGGGTGGATTCGAAGAACCATTTGTCGTAGAAAATTTTATATTTTTCCATATCGCTCTGCATTTTAGCGATATTCTTAGGAAGCGCGTAATCTACTAAAGCTTTCTTTCTTGTATCTGCGTCAACATCTACCAGCTTATCGCCGAATTCTTCTGAGTAAGCTTTAGCGTGGTCGGTTATGTCCGAACCTTGATATCCGTCCTCGGGGAACTCAATATCGTCCTTGTAAAGCTGTAAATATCTTGCCTCCAGCGAGCAGGCGAACTTTTCAATCTGATTACCCGCGTCATTTACGTAAAATTCTTTATAAGAATTATAACCCGCCTTTTTGAGAACCGCGGCTAAACAATCTCCCAAAGCTCCGCCTCGGGCATTACCCATATGCATAGGACCTGTCGGGTTGGCTGATACGAACTCAACGTTTATATTCTTGCCCTCGCCGAAATCTGACGAACCGTAGTTATCTTTTTCTTCCTCAACGTCTTTTATTACGGAAGCGTAAAAATCCCCCGAATAGAAGAAGTTGATAAACCCGGGACCCGCAATCTCGCATTTCTCGAAGAATGTGTTTTTAAGCTCGATATTAGAGGTAATAGCCTGAGCGATTTTAACGGGAGCCGTTTTAAAAACTCTCGCTCCCGCCATAGCTACGTTAGTAGCGAAGTCGCCGTTCTTTCTGTCGGCGGGAGTTTCAATGATAAAGTCGGGGATAGGAGCCTCGTTTAACTCGCCGCTGTTCATAGCTTTTGTAATCGCGTTGTTGATTATAGAATATAACTGTTCTTTAGCTGTTTTTAAAGTCTGCATTAGTTCACCCTTTTTCCTGTACGTCAATATAAAATTCGTTATTAGAAATAAGTTCGTTATTAAAATCGAGCGAATAGCTTACGTGAAGCTTACCGCCGTTTTCTTTAAGCCGGTTGTTAATCGTTTCGGCAAACACGCCTATCATCATATCTCCCATAATCGTGTGATAGTGGCATTGGTGGCGTCTGCCTTTTTCGAGGATTAACCTTGACTGAATTTCACCTTTTCTTATGATAGTGACCTTGTCGTCGCTTTCGACTTTGATAATATTGTTCGACGAAATCGACGGATCGTCCTCGTCGTATTCCTTATATCCTATATAAGCGTGGTCGGGTTTCATAATAAAGTTACCGACCGTCTGTAATTCAATTTTATCTTTTTCTCCGTCAACCTCCTGAATACCCGTGACCGAGATAAGATACTCTTTTTTATTACTTTCCATTTCCATATCCTTAAATCAGTATAGTTCGATATTAATCTGCTCAACCTTATGGCTGACATTCTCTCCGAGAAATACGTTAGCGATATTTTCAAAGCCGTCGGGAGTATCCGATACATAGAACTCACAGTCGCCTTTTTCTTTTCTGTCGGCTAAAAGATTATTCTCTTTTAGAATTTTAGCCGCGTAGATAGCTGTTTCTTTTCCGCTGTTTATAAGCTCGATATCTTTGCCCATAACGGATTTTATTGCCTCGGAAATAATCGGGTAATGAGTGCATCCGAGAATAACCGTGTCAACACCGGCGTTTTTAATATCGGTCATATATCTTTCGATAACCAGTTTTACAATCAGGTCGTCTTTATCAATAAAGCCGTTCTCAACCAGCGGAACAAAAAGCGGACAGTCCTGCTCGTATGTAACGATTTCGCTGTCAAAGGTTTTTAATAAATCGCGGTAGCTGTGACTGTTTATAGTAGCGCTTGTGCCGATAACTCCGACCTTTTTATTCTTAGTTTTTTGAGCAGCGGCAAAGCATGTGGGCGATACAACGCCTGTGTATGGTACAGGTAAATCGTGCTTTAAATTAGTCGCAACTGAGCTTACAGTACCGCAAGCCGCTATAACCATCTTAACTTTATTCTTTAAAAGAAATTTAGAGTCCTGATAAGCGTAGCGCTTAATAGTGGAGTTAGAACGCGAGCCGTATGGTACACGGCCTGTATCTCCGAAATATATAATGTTTTCGTTAGGTAATACGTTTTTTAACTCTCTAACCGCGGTAAGTCCGCCGAGTCCCGAGTCAAAAACACCGATAGGAGCGTTATTCATATTGTTTTCTCCTTATTTTTTTCATCATATTATCTTATCATATTAATGTAATAGTTTCAAGTTTTCTATTTTATTGTTTTATTTATTTAAAATGTCACAATTTTTAATATTCAGGGTTATAGTATATGAAGGAGTTGTACAAAATGAAAAGAGTAGTATCAATATTATTAACTTTTATGCTTTTATTCTCTGCTTTAAACGTCAGTGTCTACGCTAAGGGTATAGAGATAGATAAGGACTTTTATGATAAAGCTGAACAATACGCCCGTGATTGCGG
>JAHKZS010000184.1 GCA_020626545.1 bacterium | reverse complement strand
GGAGTTTTCCCAAAAACGTGAACCCAACAAGCGAGATGAAGTTATTTGTTATAGGGAAGGAAGTCGGGCAGACCAAAACAAAACGTCCGAAAGGGCGTTTTTGTTTTGGACAACAAAATGGATTCGAAGCCGACCGTTAAGAAAACGCTCCGGGGGAGCGTTTTTAGGGAGGAGCGTTTATGGGAGCTTTCCCAAAAACGTGAACCCAACAAGCGAGATGAAGTTATTTGTTATAGGGAAGGAAGTCGGGCAGACCATGCAAAAACGCTTGCAACGCAAGCGTTTTTGCAATTAAGTGTTCCTTGCGGAACGTGAAGCCGCTCCGCTAATGAAGTTGCTTCGCAATTAAGAAATTATATATGGAGTATAATTATGAACACTTAACTTCACTTTTCGCAAAGCGGAAAACTTCATTCTGCTTCATTTCTTAATTCCAAAAAGGGAGAATAATTATGAAAGAAAATAAACTTAGAGATTTATCTACAGAATTTGCGGTTGAAATAATTGAATTAGTTAAGTTTTTGAAATCACAACGAGAAAGTATTATATCCAATCAAATCGGCAGGAGCGGAACATCTATAGGAGCGAATATACGTGAGGCGCAATACGCTCAAAGTAAAGCTGATTTTATTTCTAAACTTCAAATAGCTTTAAAAGAGAATAACGAAACAGCGTATTGGCTTGAGTTGCTCTTTAAAACAAACTATATAGGTAGAGATAAATATGACACGTTGGATAAAAAGTGTACGTCTATTAGAGTTATGTTGATTGCTTCTTTAAATACGGCTAAAGGAAATTAAGTGTTCTTAAATCAGTTCGCAGTTCTCAGTAATCAGTTCTCAGCAGACGTTTTCCTTGAGATAGTAGGGAACACCCTCCGCGGTGTTCCGAGCCGAGTTTTCCTAAATAGCCGAGCTATCCTCACGCGATAGCGTGAATAACGAGGTTAAACTTGTCATTCTGAGCGAAGCAATAGCGAAGTCGAAGAATCTTAAAGATCTTTCGACTATTTCGCTAAAGCGAAATTTGCTCCGCAACCGCTCAAGATGACATCACCGAGAATTGATAACTAATCTCTACTATGCTAAGCTGAACTTGCACAAATTTTGCTTATGATTTTTATGCAAAAAGTAGAAACTTGTATTTTACAAAAATTTTTTGCGAAATTTTGAAACTTTTTTCGGATTTTTCGACGCTACTATGGTGAAAGAGAAAATTTATAATAATTTTTTCAAAAACAGGTATAAAAATCCGAGTTTTATACGTCTATAATAAGGAGGTTTTTAAAATGAAAAATCGGAGAATTATTTTATCATTACTGCTTTCTATATTGCTTGTTTTACTTATCTGCGCGTGTTCGGATAATTCGGGCGGGAATAAAAAGGAAAGTACCGCCTCTACTACCACGACAGTTGATGAGACAACACAACCTGACGCTGAGGTTAAAAACAGTATTTCATACAAAATAGACAAAACATCCCGAGTTCTATATATTAAGGGCAAGGGACCGATTTATCAGCAGGAATGGATTGATTTTGACACGTCGGAATCTATTGAGCTTGATAAAATTATTATTAGTCGCGGAGCGACATTAATTGGCGATTACGCTTTTGATAACGGTTCAAACGGGCTGAGTGAAGAAGGAAGGAATGGCTTCGATAAAGTCCAAGAAGTAAAAATCCCAAATACAGTCACTCAAATCGGAAAAGAGGCGTTTCATAATTTGATTTCTCTAAATAGCGTTACCATTCCAAATACTTTAACATGGATTGGCGAAGGAGCTTTTTCAGAGTGTATTTCATTAAAAAAGGTTGAGCTATCATCAAAATTAGAAGAATTACCTAAGGAATCGTTCTACCATTGTAAAAGCTTAAAAGAGATAACGATACCAATGTCGGTAAAGGCAATTGCTGATGATGCATTTCTTTTTACTAATAAACTAACTATCAAAGGCTATAAAGGCTCAGCCGCCGAGAAATACGCTATAGATAACGGATTTAAATTTATTTCTCTTGGCTAAACAAAACGTCAGTATTAAGAAAACCTTAATACTGACGTTGTTTTTTAATAATTACGAATTACGCATTGCGAATTACGCATTGCGAATTGCGAATTGCGAATTGATTATTGGCACCCTTCGCAATCCTTACAGTTCTTTCCGCCGTATTTTCTCTTTATCGCGGAGAAGGTTTCGTCCGAAAGCACATGCTCAATTCGGCAGGCGTCCGCCATAGCTACGTCCTTATGCACTCCCAAATCCTCGAGCCAATGAGATATAAACTCGTGGCGCTCGTAGATTTTTTCGGCGATTGTTAAACCCTCGTCGGTAAGGGTGATATATCCCTCGGAGTCCATATTTATATATCCGTTTTCGCGAAGCTTCTTCATAGCTACGCTTACGCTCGGCTTGCTGAGCTCCATTTTTCGTACAATATCAATAGAGCGGACATGCTCTCTCGACTGGCTGAGCATAAGTATGCTCTCGAGATAATCTTCCGCGCTTTCCTGAATTCTCATAGCATATCACCTCTTAGGTTAGTTTCTGTTAACTATAATAACATATCTTTTCTAAAATTACAAATGAAACTTGATATATTTCACAAAATAATATACAATATAGGTGTAATGTAAATTAGTGAAAGGACGATTACCATGAGCAATCCAATTGTTACAATTAAAATGAACAGCGGTAAGGTTATTAAGGCGGAGCTTTATCCCGAAATTGCCCCGAATACCGTTAATAATTTTATCAGCCTGATTAATAAAGGTTACTATAACGGACTTACGTTCCATCGTGTAATCTACGGATTTATGATTCAGGGCGGATGCCCCGATGGAACAGGTATGGGCGGCCCGGGATATTCAATCCGCGGAGAGTTTTTGGGCAACGGCTTTAAAAACGACCTTAAACATACCGAGGGCGTGCTTTCGATGGCTCGCTCTATGATGCCCGACAGCGCCGGTTCCCAGTTCTTTATTATGCACAAGCTCGCACCTCACCTCGACGGCCAGTACGCCGCGTTCGGTAAAGTTGTTGAGGGTATGGACGTTGTGAACGAAATCGCCGAGTGCGATACCGATTTTTCGGATAAGCCCTTAGACCCTCAGGTTATGGAGGAGGTTACCGTCGAGACTTTCGGCGTAGACTATCCCGAGCCTGAAAAAGTCTGACAGTTCACAGTCCTCAGCAGGCGTTTTCCTCGAGATAGTAGGTAGCGTTGCGACCGCCGCCTGTGGCGGATAAAGGGAGCGAAAGCGCTGCGCAAAATAAGGAGTACGGCGAGTGCGCTCTTAGCGCTAGACGGACGACTGGTTTGGGCTGGACTTTACTTATATATTAACGTTACTATGCGTAGTAGATAATAATTTTTTAACTAATGTTCACTGTTTTGCTATTGCGAAATGAAGAAATAATGCAGCAGAACCCGACCTCCATATACAATAACTCATAGAATTATGGAGGCGCGGTGGATATGAAACTATAGAAAGGAACGTCCACGCTTTACGTGGAGATATAAAATTATGAAAGTTTTACTTACAGGCGGAGCGGGATATATCGGCTCCCATACCTGCGTTGAGCTTTTAAACGCGGGCCATACTCCCGTTATCGCGGATAATTACGATAACAGCTGTCCCGAAGCGGTAAAACGCGTAGAGGAAATTACGGGCAAGAGCGTGCCTGTTTATGAGATTGACGTTTGCGACAGAGAAGCTGTCGATAAAATGTTCAGCGAAAATGATTTCGACGCGGTTATTCATTTCGCGGGCTTAAAAGCCGTCGGCGAAAGCTGTGAGATTCCGCTTCGTTACTACAGAAATAACCTCGACTCAACCATAGTTTTGCTCGAGGCTATGGAGAAGTACAATGTCGCTAATTTCGTATTCAGTTCATCGGCTACGGTTTACGGAGTTCCCGAGAAAGTTCCGCTCGTAGAAGGTATGCCCACTGGTTGTACCAATCCTTACGGCTGGACTAAGCTTATGAACGAACAGATTTTAACCGACGCGTCTACCGCGAATAAAAATCTGTCGGTTGTACTTCTGAGATATTTTAACCCAATCGGCGCTCACGAGAGCGGTCGTATCGGCGAGGACCCCAACGGTATTCCTAATAACCTTATGCCGTATATCACCCAGGTCGCCGCGGGTAAGCTCAAAGAGCTCGGAGTTTTCGGCAACGATTATCCGACCCACGACGGTACGGGCGTGCGTGATTATATCCACGTTGTAGATTTGGCTAAGGCTCATGTTAAGGCTCTCGATTACGCGGGCGAGCATAAAGGTACCGAGATTTTCAATATCGGCACAGGTACGGGCTACAGCGTTTTAGATATTGTCAACACGTTTATGAGGGTTAATAACCTCACTATTCCGTACAAAATTAAGCCCAGAAGAAGCGGCGATATAGCCGAGTGTTACGCTAACGCGGAAAAGGCTGAGAAAGTTCTCGGCTGGAAAGCTGAGAAAAACTTAGACGACATGTGCCGTGACAGCTGGAACTGGCAGAGTCATAATAAAAATGGTTACAAATAATTATTTTTCTTTATTGAAATTATAATTTATTTTTACAAAGTTGTTACACTGTAAAAAATTGTTGTAATTGCGCTTGACTTTTTTCTCCGTGCGAATTATAATGAAGTCCCATTTGGATGATGGTGTGTGAAAACGGAGGAAAAAGAATATGTTTCAAAAGCATATCAAGGTAGTGAGTCTTGTGCTGGTCCTCTGCCTTATTGCAGTAATGTTTATTATCGCAAGCCTTCTCGGCAGCGGTATCGCGAACGCGAGCCCCGTTATGTTACTGCTATTCGTAGCGATAGCTTGTGTTCCAATTTACTTAGCTCATGAAAAGCACGACTGAAAAGACGGCGAAAGCCGTCTTTTTTTGCGCTTATTAATATAGAAATATCTTTTTAATTAATTATACGGCATTATATTATTGACATTTATTTTTTTTTATAAAAGTTAAGTAATTAAACTGGCTGAATTATAAAATCTCATTTGGCAATACTTTTAACAGAGTAATTGTTAAAGGAGAATTTTTTTGCAGTATAATAAGGTCGAAATATGCGGTGTAAATACTTCGGATTTAAAAGTCCTGTCGGAAAAAGATAAAAAAGAACTGCTCCGAATTATCCGAAACGGAACCGAATCCGAGCGTAAACTCGCGCGTGAAAAAATGATAAACGGAAACCTTCGGCTAGTGCTGTCGGTAATCCAGCGCTTCTCGGGCAGGGGAGAAGCTCCCGACGATTTGTTCCAGGTAGGCGTAATCGGGCTTATAAAAGCGATAGACCATTTCGATCCCGCTATGGACGTTAGATTTTCTACCTACGGCGTGCCGATGATTATAGGCGAGGTTCGGCGGTATCTTCGGGATAACAACTCGGTTAGAGTTTCGCGGTCGATGAGGGATACCGCATACCACGCTATGCAGGTTAAAGAAAAACTTATCAACAAAATGAACCGCGAGCCCACTGTCGAAGAAATCGCTAAGGAACTGAAGCTTCCGAAAGAAACCGTCGTACTCGCGCTCGAGGCGATTGTCGAGCCCGTGTCCTTGTACGAACCGCTGTTTTCCGACGGCAACGACACGGTATATGTGATGGATCAAATCGGCGATTCTTTCGACGACAAGGATTGGCTCGACGAAATCTCGATGAAAGACGCTATAAAAAATCTCAGCGATCGCGAAAAGAAAATTATCGGACTAAGATTTTTTAAAGGCAAAACCCAGATGGAAGTAGCTTCGGAAATTGGTATCTCTCAGGCTCAGGTATCCCGAATCGAAAAAACCGCGCTGAACAGAATAAAAGGAAAATAATTTTTAAAAATTAAAGATTTTTCAATATTTTTTCAATAAAACTCCTGTAATATATACACAAATCAAAGACAGGAGGTTTTAGTAATGAAAAACTTCAAGCAAAAAGCATTATCAATTATTTTATCCGCTATGTTGGCTTCGAGCGTAGGCGCGGCAACTATTTCAGCCTCAGCCGCTGGCCCCGGAGGAAGCTCTCAGGGACAGAACAGTTCTTCGAGCGCAAGCTATTCCGGAGCGACTGAAATAAGCACAAGCACTACAAAATCAGGCGCGAGCTATTCATCCACAACAGGAGGACAGAACGCCCTGCTCGTTTCGGGAGGAACCTCAACCCTCACGAATCCGACAGTAAAAAAGTCGGGCGCTGAGTCGAGCGAAAGCTCTGACTTCTACGGAACTAACGCCTGCGTACTTGTTTATAACGGCGCGGTTCTGAATATTAACGGCGGAACCGTTACAACCAACGGCTCCCACGCCAACGGAGTATTCGCCTACGGCACAGGTACGGTTAATATTTCCGATACCACTATTAATACTTCCGCAAATAATTCAGGCGGAATTATGGTAACAGGCGGCGGTACTCTTACCGCTGAAAACCTTACCGTTACTACTCAGGGCGGTTCCTCAGCCGCTATAAGAAGCGACCGCGGCGGCGGAACAATGACCGTAAACGGCGGAACATATACCACAAACGGTCAGGGCTCTCCTTCGATTTACAGCACAGCCGACGTTACCGTGAATAACGCGAAGCTTATTTCCAACGCTTCCGAGGGCGTTGTAGTAGAGGGTAAAAACTCCGTTACATTAAACGGCGTAACTCTTACTGATACGAATAATAAGCTCAACGGTCAGTCTACGACTTACAAGAACATTTTCCTTTACCAGTCAATGTCGGGCGACGCCGATAAAGGCACTTCGTCCTTTACGGCGAAAGATTCAACTATTACCACAAATAAGGGCGACACATTCTATATCACGAACACTGACGCGTCCATATCTCTTACAAATAATAAATTTGTCAATTCTTCCGACGGAGACTTTATGAGAATTGAAGCGGCAGCATGGGGAACAAGCGGCTCAAACGGCGGCGACGTAACCCTTAAGCTCAGCAATCAGGACGTTGAGGGCAATATTATTGTTGACAGTATATCTTCTCTCACTATGAATATGACCGACGGCAGCACATACAAAGGCGCTTTAAATAACGCTAATAAGGGTACTGTAAAGCTTACGCTCTCCGCTGATTCAACACTCACTCTCACAGGCAATACCTACGTTAAGTCACTTACCGACGCGGATTCAACTTATTCGAATATCAACTTTAACGGCTATAAGCTCTACGTAAACGGCACAGATATCTCTACAGGAGCTACAGCATCAACCGAAACCGAAGAAACTACTCAGGCAGCGGATACTCAGTCATCAACTAATTCAACAGAACCCGCTGAGCAGTCAGGTAATAATCAACCGCCCGAGCAAAATGGAAGCCAGCCCTCAGGCAACAACGGCAACCAACCGCCCGAGATGCCGACAGACTCAAACGGCAATCCTCAGCAACCGCCCGAGCAAAACGGAAGCCAGCCATCAGGCAATAACAACGGCAACCAGCCTCCTGAACCGCCGACAGACTCAAACGGCAATCCTCAGCAGCCGCCCGCGGACAATAGCGGTCAGCAGACTACTCAGCCCGAAACTAATACAAGCGGAGAGACAACAGCTACCGAAGCTCCGTCCGAACAGGTTACAACCGCTCCCGTCGAGCAGACTGAAAAATCCGCCGATACTACTGAAACTGTTAAAAAGACTAAAAAGGCTAACACTCTTAAAGTATCAGCCAAGACAAAAACAGTTAAGAAGTCTAAGCTCAAAAAGTCCAAGAAAACCGTTTCGGCAATCACGGTAAAGAACGCTCAGGGTAAAGTAACCTACGCCAAACTGTCTGGCTCAAAATATCTCAGCGTAACTAAGAAGGGCAAAATTGAAGTTAAAAAAGGTACTAAAAAGGGTACCTATAAGATAAAAGTAAAAGTAACAGCTAAAGGAAACAGCAGTTATAAAAAGGCTTCGAAAACCGTAACCGTAAAAATTAAAGTCAAGTGACCTATAATGGTTTAGAAGTTTTTTAGAAAAGCGTACGCGTAATGCGTGCGCTTTTCAGTTTTCGGTTGCTTGACCGAGGAAACAGAAACTTTCCTATTTATCCAAAACTTTATAGTGATTAATCTTTGCGGGGGATAGCCTTGTAAGATAGGGACTAACAAGCTTGACGAGGAAAAATAAAATCTTTACAAATTCACTTTCGTATGGTAAAATATATTTACTTTATCAATTTAATGTACGACAGTATCAATACTGATTTAGGAGGGAACTTTATGAATTCTAAGTTAAAGAATGAACAGACTGATTTTTTATTCGAGGCTATTCTTACTTTAAAAACTAAGGAAGACTGCTATCGCTTTTTTGAGGACTTATGCACTCAGCCCGAGTTAAACGCTATGTCTCAGCGAATCGTCGTGGCTAAGCTTCTCCACGAAAAGACTGTCTATAACGAAATCGTTAAACAGACAGGCGCTTCCACCGCTACTATAAGCCGTGTAAAGCGCTCGCTCAACGAGGATACCGACGGCTATATGCTCGCGTTTAAGAATATGGGAATTAAGGTAGATAAATAATGGATTCCTACGGCATATTCGCCGATTTTTACGACGCGCTTACCCTGAATGTCGATTATAAACAGCGCGCGGAATATATAGTAAATACGCTTAAAAACCTCGGACACGATACGGGACTTACGCTCGATTTGGCTTGCGGTACGGGTAAACTTACCCTCGAGCTTAAGAAACTCGGCGTCGATGTCTACGGAGCGGACGCTTCGGAGGAAATGCTCGCTTTCGCGTATGAAAAGGCTGTATCCCAGGGATACGATATACTATTTCTGCGCCAGAAAATGCAGGAGCTTAACCTCTACGGTAGTATTGATACCTGCGTCTGTACGCTCGACAGCATTAATCATATGACCGATATAGCCGACGTTAAAAAGACGTTCGAGCGTGTTTCTATGTTTATGAATAAGGGCGGAATGTTTATCTTCGACGTAAATACCGTCTATAAACATAAAAATGTCCTCGCCGATAATACCTTTGTGTATGATTTGGACGAGGTTTATTGTGTGTGGGAAAATTCTTTAAAAGAAAATAACATTGTCGATATAGATATTAACTTCTTCGTGCCGAACGGCGAACTCTACGAACGCTTTGAGGAAAGTTTTTGTGAGCGGGCTTATACTGATGTTGAGCTTACCGAAATGCTTGAAAATTCGGGCTTTAGAGTGGTTAAACGCCTCGGCGATATGAGTGAAAACGCGCCTTGCGATACTGAAGAAAGGGTTATCTATATCGCCGAAAAGATATAGGATGAATTATGGATAAAATTATAAGATGTATAACTTCGGACGGCGCGATAATGGCTTCCGCCGTAGACGCTTCCGATATTGTATTTACCGCTCAAAGACTTCATAAAACTACCCCTGTAGCGACCGCCGCTTTAGGCAGACTGCTGTGCGCGGGTTCTATGATGGGAATGAGCTTAAAGCAGAATAACGCTAAGCTTACCTTGCAGGTAAACGGCGACGGACCTATCGGCTCGGTTGTAGTGGTAAGCGATTCCCACGGAAACGTTAAGGGCTATGTAACTAACCCCGATTGCCCGACCGAGTATTATAATAACGGCAAGATTAATGTCGCTTCGGGAGTGGGTAAATACGGTACCTTAGGCGTTATCCGAGATTACGGCAGCCGAGATCCCTACGTCGGACGAGTTCCGCTCGTAAGCGGTGAGATTGCCGAGGATATTACGAGTTACTACGCTACTTCGGAGCAGATACCGACAGTATGCGCCTTAGGAGTTCTTGTCGATAAAGAGGACGAGAGAGTTCTGCTCGCGGGAGGACTTTTAATCCAGCTTCTCCCCGGCGCCGACGACAGCACTATAGATAAGCTCGAGAAAAATATCACCGAGCTGGAGCCTGTAACGACGATGTTCGCCAAGGGTATGAGTATTCTTGAAATTTGCAAAACCGCTTTAAAAGGATTCGACGTAGAGGTTCTCGATGAGGAAGAGATAAACTACGTGTGCGGCTGTTCCAGAGAAAAAATCGAGAGCTACTTTATGGGGCTTCCCGAGGACGAGCTTCGCGAATGTCTTACCGAAAACGGTACAGCTGAGGTGAATTGCCAGTTCTGCAATAAGAATTATATTTTTACCGAGAATGATATTGAAAAAATTATAAAAAACAAAAAATAATTTCAAAAAAGGTATTGACATTTCGACATATTTGTTGTATTATTATCTAGTCGCTGAAACAAAGCGACTATGTGGGAGATTAGCTCAGCTGGGAGAGCATCTGCCTTACAAGCAGGGGGTCACAGGTTCGAGCCCTGTATCTCCCACCACATAAAATAAATGTCATATGCACGCATACTGACTTACATATGGCCCGGTAGTTCAGTTGGTTAGAACGCTAGCCTGTCACGCTAGAGGTCGTCGGTTCGAACCCGATCCGGGTCGCCATAATGTGCCTCT
>JAHKZS010000183.1 GCA_020626545.1 bacterium | reverse complement strand
GTTACTTTAACGCCGGCTTCCGTATCTTCGCTTAGATCATTACAATCGACCGACTTCGAAAACGGAATTGAGTAATCGAGCTGATTTACAGCTGACGGATCAGCATTATTTATATAAATCAGCCTTACGTTTAAATCGCCGTTAAACAATATCTTACCGGAGACGATTTTATAATCGCTTATAACCGCTCTAACATCGCTGTCTAAAATAAGCTCTACGGGAGGTTTGTTTACAACCTGAACCTCGTCGCCTACGGAAAACTGTTCCTGACAGAGAGCCGATAAAGCCGACACCGTTATTTCTTCGGTTTTAAACTCGAGTTCGCTGTCCTCGGGAGGTGAATATAAATCGAGCTCACCCTTAGTATAAACCTTGGCGTATAAGGAAAACGCTCCGTGGATAGTAAGTCTGCGCTGGGATAACGGACGGCAGTTAAGATACTCGCATTTAACGTCGGTTTCTATTATCGGATTATCGGGAACTTCTTTAAGGCTGAAAGAAGCGTTAAACGGAAGCGACTGTTCGCAGGCTCTGACGTTATTTTTAGAGTCGGTATAAAGGATATTTACGACAGTTGTACCGTCAATCTGAAGCTGACCGCCGCTTAGGTTTCGGTTATAGATTTTAGGAATTATCTTACAGCGGAGAATTTTCTCGATATCCGGACAGTAATCGGGTAAGGTGAAATCAATATCGACAGGCTGTTCCGACACAGCGTCGAGCGCCGAGCTCAATACTCCGACTGTAGTTTTGTTCAGGTTATATTCCATAAATTTATCTCTCCTTTTTATTGCTGTTAGATTGTATTCACGGAGAGTAACATTTATGACAAATTGTCCGTAAAAATGGAAAACACGCGGTTGACCGCGTGTTTTTGAATTAATACTTTTTTTATTTTGAAGCTCCGCAAGCCTTTCCTATAATCATAAAAATAAAGAATACGACTATATCCACAGCGACGATTGTCGAGCCGACGGGAGTCGCAAACACTATCGAGATTATAATACCGAACAGCGCGCATATAACAGAGATACAAGCCGAGCATACTGTAACCGACTTAAAGCTTTTAAATACACGCATAGCTGACAACGCGGGGAAAATTACAAGAGCTGAAATAAGCAGCGAGCCTACTAAATTCATAGCGACTACGATTATAACCGCGATAATAACGGCTATTAGAAGGTTGTAGAGCTTAGAGCGTGTTCCGACAGCTTCGGCAAAGCTCTCGTCAAACGTAACGGCGAAGATTTTATTATAAAAGATAATAAACAACGCCACTACCACGACCGAAAGTATCGCGCACACCCATACCTCAACTCCGGTTAATGTGAGTATCGAGGTTGAGCCGAAAAGAGTAGAGCATACATCTCCCGAGAGGTTCGAGGATGTGGAAAACACGTTCATAATAAGGTAACCTATCGCCAAAGCTCCGACGGAAATCATAGCGATAGAGGCGTCTCCTTTTATTTTGGTATTAGAACCTGTCCTTAATAAAAACACGGCGCATATAACCGTTATCACAAGCACAAAGAAAATATTGTTGGTAAGGTTAATTACCGAGGCAATCGCTATAGCGCCGAAAGCTACGTGAGAAAGTCCGTCGCCGATAAATGAAAACCGCTTTAATACAAGAGTTACGCCTAAAAGCGACGAGCATAAAGCGATCAGAACGCCGACGATAACAGCGTACCATACGAACGGATAAGTTAAATAGAGAGATAAATTCGAAATAATATCTGTCATTTAATTAACCTCCCTTGCGAATCTTTTGGAAATATCGCTGTTAAGGTATTCCTCTTTAGTACCGAAGAAGTTGTTTTCGCCGATATGCAGGATTTTATCGGCGTACTTTACCGCCGCCTGAATATCGTGGGAAATCATAATAATGGTAATATTGTACTTTTTATTAATCTCATCTATTAAACAGTAAAGCTCCTCGGTAGCCTTGGGATCAAGTCCTGTAACAGGCTCGTCGAGTAGAAGTATATCGGAAGCGGCGCATAAAGCGCGCGCCAAAAGAACACGCTGCTGCTGACCGCCTGAAAGCTCGCGGTAACAACGCTTTTTTAAATCCTCTATATCCATTTTTTTGATACATTCTTCGGCGAGGGCTTTATCTTTTTTATTATAAAAGGGATGGAATTTACCGTTATTCTGACAACCCGAGAGTACAATCTCCCATACAGACGCGGGAAAATCTCGTTGAACCTGAGTTTGCTGGGGCAGATATCCGATACCGTTCTTTTTTAGGTTATCACCGGTTTCTACTTTACCTTTAAAGGCGGGTTGAAGTCCGAGAATTGTCTTCATAAGGGTAGTTTTTCCCGAGCCGTTCTCCCCTACGATACAAAAATAATCGCCCTTTTCTACAGAAAAATTCAGGTTATGGACGATTTCGTGACCGTCGTAACCTAAACACAGTTTTTTACAACTTAGCTGAGCCATAATTACTCCTTAACGCAAATTTGCGAATTATTCGCAAATTAGTATATCACAGCCTAAAACATTAGTCAACCGTATTCAGATAAAAGTTGTAAGTGGTAAGTGATATGAAAAAAGCAGGCTCAAATAAAAAATTGAGCCTGCCGAAAGATTTAAAATATTAAATTAAGCGAATACAGTAAACTTAGTACCTGTATTTCCGGCGCCGTCTAAGCCGGCGATATACTTCTGGATAGCGGACGCGTCTTTAACGTTGATATTATCGTCAGCGTTTACATCCGCTGCCTCTCGGTACTCTTCGGGGAGCTGTTCGAGCATAGCAGCGTGCTTCTGG
>JAHKZS010000021.1 GCA_020626545.1 bacterium | reverse complement strand
GTCACGATATGGAGCTGACTGTAGACGCGAAAACCTGTAAGGCGGCTTATAATAAGCTAAAGGATTACGACAGCGGCGCCTGCGTTATATATAACTACGAAACAGGTGAGGTTATTTGTTCGGTAAGTACAAAAACGTACGACCCGAACAGCCCTCCAAAGATTACTAAAAAGAACGAGGATAAGTATAGGGGAGTATATCTCGATAATGTGCTTTCCTCGACATATACCCCGGGTTCGATTTTTAAAATCGTAACCGCGACAGCGGCAATAGAGAATATCCCTGATATATGGGAAAGAACATGGAATTGCGAGGGCAAAGAGAATATCGGCGGAAGTGATGTAACCTGCGTAGGCTCTCACGGAACCGTTAATTTAAAACAAGCTTTCGGACATTCCTGCAACATTGTATTCGCGGAACTTGCCGTTGAACTCGGCGAAAAGAAAATGAATGAAGCTGCTGAAAAACTCGGTATTAACGCGAGTTTTGAAATAAGCGGCGTAAAAACAAAAAAAGGTCATTTTGATATATCCAAAGCGGATAAAAACCAACTCGCGTGGTCAGGCGTCGGACAGTATACCGACGAGGTGAATCCTACACAGATGGCGATAATCTGCGGAGCTATAGCTAAGGGCGGTACGCCTACTATTCCGTATATTATAAGCGGTAATTCTGGATCAATCTTAGCCGATATCGGATTAACTAAAACGGGAACTACCGGTAAAAATATGTTATCGTCCTCTACCGCCGAAAAGCTCGGCGAACTGATGAGATACGCGGTAGTTAACGACTACGGCGACACGATGTTCGGCGGACTAAAGATTTGCGCGAAAACAGGTACAGGCGAAATTGTTAAAGGAACTGACAACGACAAGAATGACGGTTGGATGATAGGGTATTGCACAGACAGCGACTGTCCGCTCGCGTTTGCCTGCGTTGTACGCGGAAGCGGCGAGTACGGATATTCTACCGCGGGTCAGGTCGCGAAAGCGGCTATGATTCAAGCGGCTAAAAGTATAAATTAAGTAATATACATTAAGTAATATATTTGGAAAGGATAAGAAATTTATGAATCCATTAAAACTTCTTTTTGGAAATTACTCTAAACGAGAGGTTAAAAGAGTTAACCCTCTGCTCGAGAAGGTTCTCGGCTTAGAGGAAAAATACGCCGCTATGAGCGACACTGAATTAAAAAATCAGACGAATATATTAAAAGAACGTCTCGCGGGCGGTGAAACTACCGACGATATTTTACCCGATGCCTTCGCGGTATGCCGTGAGGCTTCCGTTCGTGTTCTGGGAATGAAACACTTCCCTGTACAGATTATCGGCGGAATTATTCTCCACCAAGGACGTATCGCCGAGATGAAAACAGGTGAAGGTAAAACTTTAGTCGCGACTTTGCCCGCGTATCTTAACGGACTTACAGGTAACGGTGTCCATATCGTTACCGTCAACGATTACCTCGCCCGCCGTGACTCAGAATGGATGGGTAAGCTCTACCGCTTCTTAGGATTAACCGTAGGACTTATCGTTCACGACCTCGATAACGAGGAAAGAAAAGAAGCTTATAACGCCGACATCACTTACGGCACTAATAATGAACTCGGATTCGACTACCTCAGAGATAACATGGTAGTTTATAAAGAAGAAAAGGTACAGCGCGGACACGCGTTCGCTATCGTCGACGAGGTCGACTCAATCCTTATCGACGAAGCCCGTACACCTCTTATTATCAGCGGTCAGGGCGATAAATCTACCGAGCTCTATACCCAGGCTAACCGCTTAGCTAAAACCTTAACGGTTAAACGCTTTACCGAAACCGACGCTAAACAGGATATGGAGAGCTACTACGCCGAGCAGGGTATCGACTACGTAGTAGACGAAAAGGCTAAAACAGCGACTCTTACCCAGAGCGGTGTTAAAAAAGCCGAGGAATTCTTTAATATAGATAACTTAACCGATCCCGATAACCTTACAATCCAGCATCACGTTAACCAGGCTATTAAGGCTAACGGTATTATGAAACGTGACGTTGACTACGTTGTTAAGGACGGCGAGATTATTATTGTCGACGAATTCACAGGTCGTCTTATGTACGGCAGACGTTATAACGAGGGCTTACACCAGGCTATCGAGGCTAAGGAAGGAGTTAAGGTTCAGAACGAAAGTAAAACCCTCGCGACTATTACTTTCCAGAATTACTTCCGTCTATATAAAAAGCTTTCGGGTATGACGGGTACCGCGATGACCGAGCAGAACGAGTTCCAGGAAATCTATAAACTTGACGTTGTAGAAATCCCGACTAATAAACCCCTCGCGAGAGTGGATTTACCCGACTCTGTGTTCCGGACCGAAATGGGTAAGTTCAATGCCGTTATCGAGCAGATTGTCGAGGCTAATAAAAAAGGACAGCCTGTACTCGTAGGTACAATTTCAATCGAAAAATCCGAGTTTCTTTCAAAAATGCTCAAGAAGCGCGGAATTAAACATAATGTCTTAAACGCAAAGCAGCACGAAAAAGAGGCTGAGATTATCGCTCAGGCGGGTAAGCTCGGCGCGGTAACAATCGCTACGAATATGGCGGGACGTGGTACCGATATTACCTTGGGCGGTAACGCTGAATATCTCGCGAAAGCTTCTATGCGTAAGCAGGGTATCGAGGACGAGTTAATCGCCGAGGCAACGGGATTTGCCGAGACCGACGACGAGGATATCCTCGAGGCGAGAAAGATTTTCTCCGAATTAAATGAGAAATACAGCGAGGAAATTAAGGAAGAAGCCGATAAGGTAAGAGAAGCGGGCGGACTGTTTATTATCGGTACGGAACGTCACGAGTCGCGCCGTATTGATAACCAGTTACGCGGACGCGCGGGACGTCAGGGCGACCCCGGTAAAAGCCGTTTCTTCCTCTCTACCGAGGACGATCTTATGCGTCTGTTCGGCGGAGACAGAATGAAGGCTATGCTCTCGAGAATGAACGTCGATGAGGATATGCCTATCGAAAATAAAATGCTCACCAATATTATCGAGAACTCTCAGGAAAAAGTCGAGCTCCGTAACTTCGGTATACGTAAAGACGTACTCCAGTACGACGATGTTCTCAACAAACAGCGTGAGATTATTTATACTCAGCGCGATCAGGTACTCGATGGCGAGAATATCCACGATTCTATTATCAAGATGATTGACGAGCATGTGGAGGCTTCTGTTAACCACTTCCTGCCCGACGATATTAGAGATAACTGGAATATCCATTCCCTTATCGATACCTACTACGACTGGGCTATTACCGACCGTGATAAGTATAAATTCTCCGCGGAAGATTTAGAGAATATCGAACCCGACGAAATCAAGGAGATGATTAGCGAGGACGCTAAGGAGATTTACGCCGAAAACGAAAAGCTTCTTCCGGAAGAAACTATTCGCGAGATGGAGCGTGTATATCTTCTCAGAAGCGTTGATACTCACTGGATGGATCATATCGATAATATGGAACAGCTCAAAGCCGGTATCCATCTCCGCTCTTACGGTCAGCACGACCCCGTTGTCGAGTATCGTTTAGAGGGCTTCGATATGTTCGACGAGATGATCGCTTCTATCCATGAGGATACTATCAAGCTTATGCTCACTCAGCCGAAGCGAATCTACGAACAGCAGAAACGCCGCGAGGCTATAGCCGCCGCTAAACGTTTAGCCGCCCAGAAGGCCGCGTACGAAAGACTTGGCAGCGAGAACGAAAATGAAGCAGCAGTCGAGGAACAGAGCGATGTTGTTAAAAACGCTCTTAAACGTAAGAAGGTTGCCGAACCTACGGCTACTTCGGGCGACGGCACAGATACCGTGAATAAGACTATCCGCAAAGGTAAGAAAATAGGTCGTAACGATCCGTGTCCGTGCGGAAGCGGTAAGAAGTATAAAAAATGTTGCGGAAGAAACGAATAAGCTGCTTAATTGGAGGTTTTAAAATGAAAAAGATTTTAATTTCGGCTGTTGCCGTACTTGTGATAGCGATGTCTTTCGCTTCGTGTTATGATCCTTATGCGGGCATAAAGGATAAAAGTAAAATTCCCGCTACTACAGGCGAAACTACCGCTAAGGCTTCTACCGAAGCCGCTAAGGAAAAAACTTTAAGCGATTCGAAGTATAAAGATAGTTACGAAGGTCTTTGTGATTATATGAAGGACAGCGGATATATAAAAACCGACGATAAAAACGCGATTACAAAGATGAAGGCTGATCTTATCGGCGCGGAAACAGGTTATAAGTATACTGACGGTAACAAGAGAGTTGAGCTCTATGCCTTTAATCTCGGAAAGAACAGCGATACGAGAGATAAGGTAATTAAAAGCGTTACCGACAAAGGTACATTCACACTCTACAGCGAGACTATACCCGCTTATTTATCCGATAACGGTAAATACCTTATGGTTTATACCGATCCCGCGGCTAATAATACAAACTCAGCCGAATATAAGAATAAAGCTAAGGCAGTAAAGGACTTTAAAGCATTTAAAGCTTCGTCTGTCGCGGCTACCAAGGAAACTTCGGAAAAAGCTACAGAGAAAGCTACCGAAAAAACAACCGAGAAAGAGTAAGATACGACAAAAACACGGGCTGTCCTCGGACAGCCCGTAATTTTTTTATTAATTTTACAGATCGTATATTATTTCAGCGCCGCAGTGATTGCAGTAATTGTCGCCCGGGTTAACAGGATTACCGCACGCTGTGCAGAATCTCGGAACGTAGGCGGGTTTTTCTTCCGTTTGTTCATTGTGCTGTTCCGGCTCAGGTTCAGGAACTTCCTCTTTAGGCTGAGGACTCTCTGCTGCGGGAGCTTCCGGAAATTCCTGCTGTACAGGCTGAGAATATTGCTGTACGGGAGCCTGCGGAATTTCTTCCTGAACAGGTTGCTGATATGTCTGTACCGGAGCCTGCGGAACTTCTTCCTGAACAGGCTGCTGATGAGTCTGTACGGTGGCGTACGGATTATCGCCTTGCGGTTGATTAATTATCGGGGCAGGTACTTCTACCCTGAATTTCTGAGAAACGTTTTTAATATATGAAGAATATTTAACCGCGATAAGACCAGCGGTTAAGTCAATCGCAATCGAAAGTCCGAATTGTACTAACACAAGCGCTATCTGAAGCGGTGAGAACGCATGGAACATATACTCCTGAGTGAAGTATAAAATTAAAAATCCGAAAATAGAGAAAACAGTCGCTGCGACAACTATAAAATGAAGTATTCCGAAAAACATAGCGCCTTTTTTATATAAATAAATAGAAGTGAGACTCTTTTTGATTGAGTTCGCGAATAAAAGGCGGGCAATCGCGCTTAAAACTACGAACGCGAGAATCGGAATTACTATTGCGAGAAGGGTTACTGAGAACATCGACAAAATTGCCCCGGCGTTTCTCGTGGATTCGGTTGCGTCCTGATATGGAGAAAGAACAAGCCCCATTGTACCGAATAATGACAAGGCTCCGATTATAAGCGCCGTTACGATACAGGAGATTACAAGCTGAATTATCGAAACGACCTTGTACATAGTCGAGGGAACCGAAAGGTTATTATCCTTATTCTTGCTGAAAATATAAAACAGAAGAAAAGCTACCGCTATAAGTATCGCGAGTATGTTTATGTTGACAGAAGGAAAGTTGCTTATGCTGACGTTAGCGGGGCTGTTTTGCTGTTGCTGTACAAAGAATTCCGCAGCTCTTTTTACAGCCGAGCTGTAAGGGTTAATAATACCTATACATAGCTGAAGTACAATGTTAACAAACGACAGAATCGCGAAAACCGGAATAATCGGTTTTCTAAAAAACTCCTTTAATATATCTATGTTTTGCTGATATGGATTTTGAGTCATAATACCACCTCGAATTTTTATACTAATATTTTATATTAACAATGCGCAAAAATCAATAAATAAAGTTAAAAAAAGCATTATTATTGGTATAAAAGTCGAAGAATGAAAAAATTTGAAAATTTTTTGAAATTTTTTCAAAAAAGATATTGACATTTAGAGGTTGTTGTAATATAATCTTAATGTTCGCCACGTGAGAACACGGCGAACCAAGAACCTTGAAAATTAAACAACGAAAGTACAGAAACCCGTAATGACTTTGAGTGAAAAACTTGAAGAATTACAGTGAACTGAACACTACAAATCAGGATAACACGCAAGTGTTTTTTAAGAGCTAAGAGCTCTAAGGTATGATTTAAACATCTTAGGATGTATAGATACAATATTTTAGAGAGTTTGATCCTGGCTCAGGATGAACGCT
>JAHKZS010000182.1 GCA_020626545.1 bacterium | reverse complement strand
TTCCAATCCCGCCTGTCTTGATTCTATGCTTGACTACTGTCTTAAAAACTCAACACCAGTTATAATTTGTACCACAGGTTATTCCGATGAACAGATCAATAAGATTAAATCCGCTTCCGAGAAAATTCCCGTGTTCTATTCGGGCAATATGTCACTCGGAGTTAACCTTTTAATTGAACTCGCCAAACAGGCTACTAAGGTTCTTGGTAACGACTTTGATATCGAGATTGTCGAGAAGCATCATAATCAAAAGGTAGACGCTCCTTCGGGAACCGCTATTATGATCGCTGACGGTATATCCGAGGAACTTGAAAAAGAACCTCAGTATGTTTACGACCGCCACGCTTACCGTCGTAAACGCTCCAAGGATGAAATTGGAATTCACGCTATAAGAGGCGGTACTATTGTAGGAGAGCATGATGTTATCTTCGCCGGACACGATGAGGTTGTGACTATATCTCACCAATCCCAGTCGAAAGAGCTTTTCGCCACAGGTGCTATCAATGCCGCGATATTTATCGTAGGTAAGCCCTCTGGAATGTATAATATGAGCCAAATGCTCAGCGAAAAGCTTAACTAAAACTTATAAACTCAAGCGCGGCGATATTCGCCGCGTTTTTCTTTTGTAACCTCAAAGTTTCTAACACATATTATGTTAATAAACGAGGTGAAAAAATGGACAACTTAATCAGACTTTCTTCCGTAACTTCGGCAATGAGAGCAAAAGATATACTAAAAAAACACGGTATTTATTCTAAAGTTCAAAGAATCCCCGCTAAAAGAGGTCAAGGTTCCTGTAGTTACGGGATTTTACTGAAAAATAATATAGAAAAAGCCGTAGATATTCTAAATGATTATAATATAAAATTTCTCGGACGAGCTGACGCGCTATGATATATCTTGATAACGGCGCTACTACTTTTCCGAAGCCTAATATTGTTACAAACAGCGTAAATACCGCTTTAAAATCTGGCGCTAATCCCGGCAGAGCAGGGCATAGGCTCGCTTTAAAAGCCTCCGAAATGGTCTATAACGCAAGGTCTAACGCCGCGGATTTTTTTGGAGCGAATAATCCCTCAAATGTTATTTTTACTTTAAACTGTACCGAAGCTTTGAACGTTGTTATAAAAGGTTCATTAAATAAAGGTGACCATGTTATAATCTCGTCGCTTGAACATAATGCCGTTCTAAGACCGATCGAAAAGCTTAGGAAGTCGGGTGTGTCATATACAGTCGCTGACGTTATCGAGAATGACAACGAAAAGACTTTGTCAAATTTCAGAAGCGCGATAAATGAAAATACAAGATTACTAGTCTGCACCTACGCTTCCAATGTATTCGGAATTAAACTTCCTGTAGAGAGAATCTGCGCTATGTGTCATCAGTACGGAATTTTAACCTGTATAGACTGCGCTCAGACAGCGGGGTTAGTTGATATTAATCTAACTAACTCATCAATAGATTATCTTTGCGCGGCAGGACACAAGGGCTTATATGGTCCTATGGGGACAGGGATGTTAATTATAAATACCGATACTATTCCCGACAGCTTAACCGAGGGAGGTACGGGAAGTAATTCCGCGAATTATAATCAGCCGGAAGTTTTGCCCGATAAGTTCGAGAGCGGAACTCCAAACTTTTCGGGGATAATCGGACTCAGCGCCGGGATAAATTTTGTTCGAAATATGGGAGTAAATAACTTATATAAGAGAGAAATGTCGCTTATTAACTATGCTTATAACGAGCTTAGTAAAAATCCGAACGTTATTTTGTATACACAAAAACCCGATAACTATAATTATATGCCCGTACTGTCTTTTAATATAAAGGATATAGATTGTGAAACTGTTTCGGAAATACTAAGTTCTAAGTATAATATCGCTGTACGATCGGGACTTCATTGTGCTCCGCTCGCTCATAAGAGTTTTAATACCCTTGATACCGGAACGGTTAGAGTGGTTCCGGCGGCTTTTACTACTAAATCCGACATAAAAGCCTTAATAAACGCTGTTCATAAAATTAAATAATTACTTGAATAACCTCCTTGTTTATGATATAATTTAAATGTAAAAGTTTTACTAAAAATCAACAAGGAGGTTAATATGCAGATATTAAATGAACTGTTCAATAATATCATAGCGGTTTTCCGCACTATTCAGATTAAAGATATAATTGATATACTTGCTGTTTCATTTATCATATTCAGCCTCTTTAAATTAGTTAGGGAAACCCGTGCCGAGCAGCTTTTAAAAGGCGTTG
>JAHKZS010000181.1 GCA_020626545.1 bacterium | reverse complement strand
GGGCAACAATCGAGTTTTAGAATATGTAAACGGACAAGATGTCCCTTGGAAATCGTATTGTTCTATTGCGGAAAAAGTGGTATTCAGTGAGGGAATACAGTATATAGGTAAATGTCTCAGGGGATTCACTTCGATTGAAAACATCGAGCTTCCTGATTCTTTAAAGGGCATCGGCATTGATGCCTTCGGACGCCCTACACCATATTCAAATCTTTTGATAAGTGAATTAACAATTCCGGAAAATGTAACTAGGATTAATAATTACGCTTTCATGAGCTGTATCAATCTAAGAAAAGTTATTATTAAATCAGAATTAAAATCCATACCTGATCAAGCTTTTTTGCATTGTTCTTCTTTAAAAGTAGTATCCATCCCTAAATCAGTTAAAGAAATCGGATACAATACTTTCTACGACTGCGACAGTTTGTCGGATATTTATTATGAAGGAACAGAAGAAGAATGGAATAAAATAAGTGTTAACGAAAAAGGGAATGACGCGTTAAAATCAGCGACAATTCATTACGAAGAAAGCGCGCCTTATAAGATCCTCAGCGGAACTACAGGCGGCTGCGAATGGAAACTTTTTGAAGAAACAGATACTTTGTACATAAGCGGTCAAGGTCAAATGGATGATTATAATATGAATAATTTACCGCCTTGGTATGAGTTTAAATATAATATTAAGAAAGTTGTTTTTGAAAACGGCGTAGAAAATATAGGTGAATTTTCATTTTATAACTGCGAAAACCTAAAAGATGTCGTTTTTTCAAATAGTATAAATTCGATAGGTTGTTGCGCCTTCCAAGATTGTTCCTCGCTGGAATCGGTAAACATTAATAATAATGTTAGAGCCATTGGATACGGCACCTTTTCAAACTGTACTTCGTTAAAATCAATTCATTTACCTGTAAATTTAGGTGGACTTCCAAACGGAGTTTTTAAAAACTTACCAAAACTCGAATCAATATACATTCCGTACAACACCCGCACTATGTACGACTCATTCGTAAATTGTCCGTCTCTTACTACAGTGTATTTAACCTCAAAAACCCACCTCGTTAACTCTTCATCAGCTAAGTCATTCACGAATTGCGATAATATAAAAGATGTATATTATTACGGTAAACTGACTGATGAAAATCGAGAAGACCTAGCGAATGAAACTGCTTTTTTAAACGCGACTTTTCATTATATCGATGAAATACCATACGAGGATGAAGGGGATTCCGCTGAAGGCACAACAGGAGATTGTATTTGGAAATATGATTCTAAAACAAGAACACTTACTATCTCAGGTAACGGAAATATGGAAGACTATTACGATTTAGAATCAATTCCATGGAATAATTATTCTGATAAAATAATAACAATTAATTTCGAAAACGGGGTTAAATATGTAGGCCGTCAAGCTTTTCCTTTTTACACAGCATTAGAAAAAATTAATTTTTCCGACAGCGTAGAAAGTATAGGAGATTACGCTTTTCAATCATGTTCCTCCATAGAATATGTAGACATAGGAAAGAATGTTAGCTCAATCGGAGAAGGTGCTTTTATGTTCTGTGGGAAAATAAAAGAATTCAACCTACCCCCAAAATTTACTTATTTGTCCTCATGGCTTGAGGGGTGTACGTTTACATCTTTTAAAATTAATGATCATATAAAAACAATAGGGCACGGTGCGTTCGAATACTGCTACTACCTAAAAAATATATCATTCGGTAAAAACGTAAAAGCAATTAATTCAAGTGCTTTCAGCAGCTGTAGAGAACTTACAGATGTATATTTTATGGGTAGCGAGGAAGAATGGAACAACATTGTTATTGACGAAAGCGGAAATAAGTATTTATTAAATGCCACTGTCCACTTTAATGAGGAAATGCCGACAGAGTATCCAGAAAGACCAACTGATTCAAATTCAGAGACAATTACACCATCTGAAAATATTGAAACTACAACTACAACCGAACCGGTTGAGACCACTCTCCCGCCGACTACGGCTGGACCTGTAACCGAACCGATTGAGACCACTATTCCGCCGACTACGGCTGGACCTACAACCGAACCGGTTGAAACCACTGTTCCGCCGACTACGGCTGAACCTACAACCGAACCGGTTGAGACCACTCTCCCGCCGACTACGGCTGGACCTATAACCGAACCGATTGTTACCACTGTTCCGCCGACTACGGCTGGACCTATAACCGAACCGATCGTTACCACTGTTCCGCCGCCTACGGCTGAATTTACTACCGAACCGGTTGAGACCACTGTTCCGCCGACTACGGCTGAATTTACTACCGAACCGATCGTTACCACTGTTCCGCCGACTACGGCTGAATTTACTACCGAACCGATTGTGACCACTGTTCCGCCGACTACGGCTGAATTTACTACCGAACCGGTTGAAACGACAGATCCTTTTACTCAGCTCGAGAGTACACTCACTCCTGTTATTACACCTATAACCATTCCGAGCGTAGTAACCGAGCCGACCGAATCGCCTATAGTAAAAGTTAAAAAAGTTCCCCAAATAATCTCCGCTAAATCTTATAATAAACTAAACGGCGATAAGCCCTTTAAAATAAAAGCGAAAGCTAAGGGAAAGCTCAGTTTCAGCACAAAATCAAAGGCGGTTAAGCTGGATAAAGACAGAAATGTAATAATAAAAACAGCGGGCGTCGCAGTTATAAAAATCAGCGCCGCTTCAACCTCAAAATACAAAGCCGCTGTTAAGTCAATCAAAATTGTTATTCGTCCTAAACCTGTTAAGCTCACGAGAGCAAAAGGAACCGAGAAAAAATACACCATATACTTTAAAAAGCAAAAAGGCGTCTCGGGCTATGAGCTTCGATACAAACCCGTCGGCAGTAAAAAATGGAAAACCGTAACAGCTTCAAAATCAGCGTCATACTTTACGATTAAAAATCTGAAATACGTAAAGCATATTATCAGGGCTTCCGCTTATATTAAAGACGGTAAAAAGAAAATATACGGCAAATACAATCAAAAATTCTTCGCGCCGAACTAAGTGAAAACGACCTGCTCATTGAGCAGGTCGTTTCTTTATGTTATTTCTTTTTAGGTATCAACGATACTATAGCCGTGAACTCATCTCCGTTCAAATCGGTAACAACTTCGCCGTTATATTTCTCACAAATATCGCTGATAATATTCAGCCCGTAGCCGTGGTTTTTACGTTTCTCTTTTTCCAAAGGCGTCTTATTAACCGTCTTAATATAAATAACTCCGTCGCTCTCACGACACGACAACACAAGTTTTTTATCGACGCCGTTATATCTTTTCAGCGCTCTTAAACTGTTGTCGATCAGGTTAACAAATACCCTGCATAAATCCACATCGTCAATACCGCAGTTATCTTTAAGGATAATATTATCTACGATTTTAATATTGTATTCCTCAGCGGAAGAAAGTTTATCAAAAAGAATAAGGTTAACGAGCTTGTTGTCGCAGTATACAGGAACTTCGGATTGTTTAGCTAAATCCGTAATTTCATTTTTAAGATTTTCGGCTTTTCTTAAACTATCCTCGTCGCCTTGCGATACCAAACTGCTTATTACGTCCATAAGATTATTTATGTCGTGACGAATTTTAGCGGTTTCGTTTATACTCTTTTTTATATTCGCGTAGTACTTAGCTTGCGCTTTATTCTCCGCCTTAAGTATCTCGTTTTCCGCTTTGTAATTAATAATCTTTTTGTTGTAACGTATAAAGAAAAACGCCATTAAATCGAGGAAAATAAATCCAAACGCCGTAGAAATAATAATACTGAGTTTAGAAACCGGCGAAATGCCGCTGCCCTCCGCGAAAAGTATAATAAGCTCTACAGTTATTACAATTAATTGCGCGTAAATTACCGCGAGAAAAGTTGATGTATTAGCGAAAACTTCGCTCGAAACTTTTTTACGGTCGTTTTTAATCCATAATACTGTTATAAGCGCTATTAATATAAACGCGGTAAAAAAGTAGGAAGCGCATACGTAATACTTGCTAAAATAATCCTCTATTCCAAAACCTAAAGAAAAACACAAATAGGTAATAAGGTCGGTTAAGAACCACGTAAAAATCATCAGCGCCGAAAATACAAGTCTTTTAAGCAGCTTATCTTTAAAGCAGATTATAAACCAAGGTACCCAAAAATAAAACTCGATAAACTCTAAAAACTCACTTTTAAAGCTTAGGCGCATATGGAGCGTACATAACAGCCACACAATAACCGAGGAGAGTATAACTATATATTTATTAAATTTTGGTTTTAATACTAAAGTCGCGGCGGAAGCCGTCAACATAAATACCAACAACAAGGTGAAACCCTGATTAATAACACCTTGAGGGTTTTGAAAAATTGTATGCATATATAATTCTCCTACATACCTAAACTATTAGATTTAAGTGTATAAAACCTCGACTTAGCGCTCTCGCCGTACATCCTGCTCACAGGGATAACCGTATTATCATACATAACAATTTTTTCGTTGCTGAAAATTTTAACATGCTTATAATTTACGGCAAAGCTTTTATGACATCTTATAAAGCCGATTTTAAGTTTATCCAGAGCGTCGCTCATTTTTGAATATTCTTCAAAATTACCGTCTTTAGTATGGTATATAATTTTTCTCTTTTCGCTCTCTATGTACATAATATTACTGCTCTTGAGTACATTTCGTTCCCTGCCGAGAGTTACGCTGATTCTTACATCTCTTTGTCCTACGCCCGCGGCTATTCTATCGGTATAATAATACAGCTTATCAAAATCTATAGGTTTTGTAAGAAGTCCGAACGGTTCGAAGTCTATAAAAATATCCTGACAGTACTCGGGATAACCTGTTATAAAAATAACAGGCGAATCAATAAGCTTCTGCTGAATTTTTCGGAGTTCAACGATACCGTTCTTATCCCCGATACATATATCCATAATTATACAATCCGGCAGCTGTTTGTTTTCTATATAATATTTCAATTTTCCCGCTTCGCTGAAGCACACACAATCACAATTATTTCCGTAACGTTTTTGAAGCGCGTTTTTTAACATATCCAGTGTCTCGGATGTATCATCACAAATAGCGAAAATCATATTTATCTCCTTATAATATGTCGTATTTATTATAACCCATTTATTGCCGATGTGCAGTTAATATGTAATAAATAACTTTAGAATGTAATAATTAACATACTTATTTTATAATTAAATACTATTAAATTCAAGTTTTTTCACCAATT
>JAHKZS010000003.1 GCA_020626545.1 bacterium | reverse complement strand
TAATTAGAGATAAGGACTAAGGGCTTAGGGCTAAGTTAAAATGTCTTTTCTCATACCTACTACCCTTAACTTCTTAAATGAAAAAGGCTCCCGAGGGAGCCTTTTTGTTATGGTAATTCCTGTAAAACTGCCGTTGAATACGGCGGAAGTTTGAGTTTTGTATTGTTGTCGAGGACAACGTGTTCGTCTGTTTTATCGTCGTTCGAAGCGACTAAATCTCCGCGTAGAGTTGAGAGTGTTTTTAACTCTATCTCCTTTGCCTCGGAATCGCTGAGGTTATGGATTATATAGATAGGTAAAGCGTCCTTAACCGTAACTTTATAAGCCGCGATTTCGGAATCGCCTATCTTATACTCGGACAGAGTTCCTCGAGCGATAGCGGGATTTTGGTTCTTGATTTTGATTATACGCTTGTAGAAGTTCAACAGAGAGTTTTTGTCCTTTTCCTGCTGTTTAACTCCGCCGAACTGAGCGTGGGATTTATCAGCTTTGGCGATATTATTAACGACAATCCCGGGGAGTTTTTCACTGTCCCAAATCATCGGCTCTCGCTTATACTCATCCTCGTTTTTAGAGGAATCCTGAGCAAGTCCGATTTCCTCGCCGTAGTAGATGAATGGGTTGCCGGGCATAAGCATATAGAGCGCCGCCGCCATTTTGGTACCCTTTAAGCCGACGGTTTTGAGGTAGTTCGCGCTTCGTTTTTGGTCGTGGTTAGAGAGGAAAAAGGCGTTGATTCGATTTTTATTAGAATTTTTAGTATTCTTCTCAAACTTTTCGACGGAAGATACTAAGCCAAACGAGCTGTGGTTACGCACCGCGGTTACGAACGCTCCCGATGAATCGGCGAACCCGAACGAGAAGAAGCTGTCGGCTTTTGACTCGTACATATCGACGATTTCAGAGTTACCTGTCCAGTTCTCACCAACCATATAAACGTCGGGTTTAATCTTTTTGCTCTCACTGTAGAACCACTTTAAGAACTCCTTACCGTCGCCCTTCTTGCTCGTATAGTACTTAGTCGCGTCGAGGCGGAAGCCGTCTACCGAATGGTCTTTAAGCCAGAATTTCGATATTTTCTTAAAGTAATCGCGGGTACATTTTTCGTAGAGATTCCATTCGGGCATATAGGGCGAGAAGTTCGACTCGTAGTAGTAGTTCTTTCCGATTTCGGTATAAGCGTCGCCGGGGTTAGAGTCGTACTTTTCGATCTCGAAATACTTGGCGTCATGAGAAAGATCGCCCCCGAGCGCCTGTTTGCAAGCGTTCTCAAAAAGCGGATTAAACTTAGAGCAGTGATTTAAAACGAGGTCTATAATAATATTTATCCCGCGTTTGTGACATTCGCTTACGAGCTTGTCGAAGTCCTTCATAGTGCCGAAGCTCCTGTCAATCGCGAAATAATCCTTAACATCGTATTTATGGTAGGAGTGCGACGGCATAATCGGCGTAAGCCAGATACCGTCTATTCCGAGGTCGGTATCGGTTTTGGGATTGCCGTCGTTGAGGTAATCGAGTTTTTCGATAATACCCTTTAGGTCGCCCGTACCGTCGCCGTCGCTGTCGTTAAACGAGCCGACAAAAATCTCATAATAGTTGCGGTATTTATCGTTAGATTTTACGACTTTATTTTCTTCGGTTGGGTCTTTATATTGAGGCGTACAAGCGCAAAGCGCCGACGCTATTATAGTCAGAATTAAGATTAACGCAGTTAATTTTTTCATATCAGATTCCTTTAGCTAATATTTTCGCAGCACAACAGCCCTACGAACTGAAATATTTTAAAAGAAAAGGGCGACATAAAGCCGCCCTTTAGTTTACATAGCAGGGAATTAACCCTTAACGCCGCCGGCTGTAACGCCTTCAACGTAGTAGTTCTGCATTTTGAGGAACAGGAGAGTAACCGGAACGGCAACAAGTACTGAGCCGGCAAGGAATCTCTTAAACCAACCGTTAAGGTGGTCGTTATCCAGCATTTTCTGCAGACCGATAGCAACCGTGTAGTTGTTAACCTTATCACCGGCGATAATCTTTGCAAGGATAAAGTCTGTCCAAGGTCCGATAAACGCGGTAAGAACGGTATATACAACGATAGGTTTAGACATCGGAAGAATAATTTTCCAGAATATCTGGTTCTTTGTAGCTCCGTCGATAGTAGCGGCTTCGTCGAGCGCGCGGGGAATTGTATCAAAGAAGCCTTTTGAAATCTGGAATCCAAGTCCGGCGCCCGAGCTGTAGCAGATAATCAGCGCAAGTATCGGGCCGTCAAATCCCGGGATACCGAAGATACCCTCGAGTGTAAGGATGTTCATAGCTTTTAAGAGGTAGTAGATAGCTATCATTGTCATAAAGCCGGGGAACATTCCGAGAATCATACCGATGTTGATAAACTTTTTACGGCTCTTGAATCTGAGTCGAGAGAAAGCATACGCAACCATAAGTACACTGATAGTAGAAATAACGCAGCTAAAGCAAGCGATAACGAATGTGTTAATATACCATCTCGGGAAGTTAAGGCTTTCTGTTTCGGTAAACAGTTTTATATAGTTATTAAATCCGTAGGTCTCAGGCATAAGTGTCTGAGGTACAGCGCCCGGATCATTACTGAAAGACTGGATAACGAGGTATGCGAGAGGTGATACCCAGATAATGCCCAAAACTGCTAAAATAACATAGATAATCGCGTTTACGAGAGAACGTCTTAATTTATAACTTTTTATCATGAGAACGCCTCCTCGTCTTTTGCGGACTTAGTCAGGTTGAATGTAATCAGCGACAAGGTCGCGCAAACAATAAATACAAGAATACCTATAGCGGCAGCGAGGTTGTAGTCGTGAGTCTGACCCATGGTCAGCTTGAACAACCAGGTTACAAGGATATCGGTATGACCCGCGTTGTAGTATTCCTCGGTGGTAGGTCCGCCGTTCGTAAGCAGGTAGATAACGTTAAAGTTATTGATATTGCCGATAAAGCTTGTGATAAGATACGGGGTTGTAACGAAGAGCATATACGGGAGAGTAATCTTCATAAAGCTCTTTACAGGGCCCGCGCCGTCGATAGTAGCCGACTCGTAAAGGTCAGCCGGGATATTCATAAGAATACCTGATGTAATAAGGATGGTATACGGAATACCTATCCAGATATTTACAATAATTACCGTGATACGCGCCGACAGCGCCGAATCAAGGAATTTAAACGCTATATTTTGTCCCGTTATTAGACTCAGGAACTGGTTAATAGCACCATTCTCCTGGAGCATCTGGCTCATTAGGAGGAGAGATACGAACTGAGGTACAGCGATTACAACAACGAAAAGAGTTCTCCATAAAGCCTTAAGCTTAATACCCTTTTTGTTGATCATAAGCGCAACGATCATACCCGCGATATAGTTCGAGAATGTAGCGAAAATAGCCCAGATAATAGTCCATCCGGCTAAGTTCGCGAACGTCTTAGCTTTTACAGCGCCCTTAGTTACGTTAACCAGGTCCGCGAAGTTATTAAGACCTACCCAATGGAACAGGTTTCCGGGGGGCTGGTGAGCGTTATCGTAGTTGGTAAACGCGATAAGAATCATAAAGATAAGCGGTAATACTGTAAAGCAACCGATTAACAGACAAGGAATTGTCATAAGAGTAATATGGAACTTATCGTCGAAGAACTGCTTAATTTCATCCTTAAATTTAAGGATAGCTTTACCCTCGCGCTTATCCATACAAACTTTGTAAGCGCTCTTTGTACTCGCGATATAAACCGCGAAGAAAATTATAGTTACAACTATTACAAGTACGCTGTAGAGGAGTATAAGCATTGAGTTATCTCCGTATACAGGAACATATGTAAAGCCGTCGGCGGAAAGCTGCTCTGTAGTTTCAACAGTACCGAGTGTTCCAAACTTGGAAATAAACTCAACACCGAAGAAAAGCATAAAGCAGATATACGCCACTTCTGAACAAAGGAAAATAAGACCTTTGATAATCTGGCCTCTAACCATGTTAGATACGCCCATAATAATATAGGACAATTTTACAAATACATCGCCCTTAACAAATCTTTTTCCGTAGTTAGCAAAACCTCTGCCGATTCCAACGATAAAAGCAACAATAGCCTTGCCCACCATCTTAAAGAAGCGGGCAATATTAGAAGGTAGTTTCTTAAAGAAATTGACAAAGTTATAACCGAACTTCTGGAAAGGATTTAGCTGCATATAATCAATATATTTCATCAAATCACTCTCCTTTTTTAAAAATTCATTATATTAAGCTTAAATAATACTTTTCGTTATCCTGTTCCCCTTTATTTCAAAAATCATTATCTAAACTTAATAATTTTCAAAATTACACGATAACGTCAAACCGCTTAGAGCGGATACAGGCAGCCCGCAAAGCGGGCTACCTTATATAAAATTCTAAATCTTTAAATCCGCTATAAATTACTGAGTTAATTTATTACTGATCTAAAACGTTGCTGATTGTCTTAGTAAAGAGATCCTTAAAGTTATAAGTCTTAGGATTAGTTCCGTCAGCAACGAGCTGGTTTCCGAGGTTTCCGAACGGATCCCAGATTTTACCGATGTTAACCTGAGCTACAGAATACTTACTCTGCTCAAGTAAAGCGGAGATAGCAACATCGTTCTTAACAGCGTCTGTGTCTACAGAAGCGTTGTTTGTCGGGCTCCAGCCTAACTTCTCGCATCTCTCGTTCTGGCACTTCTCGGAAGCGAGATAGTACGCGAGAACCTGAGATGTACGGGGATACTTAGAAGCGCCGTTTACAGCGATTGATTTGTAACCGTACATTGAGTAGATCTGCTTATCTTTACCGTTGATGTTGATTGTAGGAAGTTTAGCCGCGCCAAAGTTTTTGCCTAAAGCAAGTTTGATGTTGGATGTATCCCAGTTACCGTCGATACCGGCGCCGCAAGTTGACTTTCTTGTCTTTGTGGAAGTAAAGCCTGAAGGAATGTTACTTACGGATAAGCTCTTGAATGTGCCCTTATATTTATGCATAAGAGTTGAGAAAGCTTTCATGGAAGCAACTACGTCAGCTTCGTTATACTTATTGAACTTCTGAGTAACCTGGTCTTCCTCTAAGCCAGTGAGCTTAAGTCCGCCTGTGAAGAGGAACATACAGGAATAGTAACCGTTACCGGCGTCCATGATGAACTGCTTGCCGGCTTTTTTACAATCCTCGAGGATCTTCTCGAAAGAACCAGCGTCCTTATCGGAGATAACAGACTTATCGTAAACGAGGAAGTAACCGTTACCTGTCTCAGGTAAAGCGTAGAGAGTATCTTTCTTAGTCTTAGGATTAGCTAAAGTACAAGCGTCAACAGCTTCTTTAAGGTTAGTAGCCTGAATGTCCGCAGCGTACTTAGGAGCGATCTGAGCGAGAACGCCCGCGTTAACGAGGTTGTTTAACTGGTCGTTAGCGAAACCGAATACGTCAGCGGCAGCTTCCGCGTCGGAGAGCATCTGTGTGCCTGCCTCAGCCTCAGTCTGTACAACAACGTCAATCTTGCTTACACGGCCGGGGAACTTCTTCTTGAAGTCTTCGCACTGCTGTTTAAGAAGCTTTGTGTAGTTATCAGGACCCCAAACCTTTAACTTAGCGTTCTTTTCGGAACCGAAGTCAGAGTCTTTAACTACGTTGTCAAAACCTGTTTTGGATGAATCTGTCTGTGTAGCAGCGGCGTTACCGTTATCGGAACCGCCGTTGTCAGAAGTTGTTGTGGTTGTAGAGCCGCCGCAGCCGGCGAACGCAGCAACCATCATCATTGCGGCTAAACAAAGCGCAATAACTTTTTTCATTTGAATTCCTTCTTTCATAAAATATAGTATTTTAACGCAAAAAATGCGCCAAGTGGGATTGCGCACAACTGGGGACTACGCAATCTATTCACTACATAAATAATACCACAAATTAACCTAAAAATACAACTCCCTTTGTACTTTTTGTCTAAATATTCAAATCAGGCGTGTATATTTGTGCACTTTAACAACAAAAAAATCGGTTTTTAGTGTTTTGCACAAATCACCCTCTCTTTATTTGTGCAAATCGTATAGGGAGCTATTGTGCAAAATCACTATTAGTTTTTTTAATTTCTGGACTTTTCCCACAAAACCCAAAATCCGCTAACTCTAAATCAACCCATATTTCAAAAATTTTCTGTTCAATTGAGCAATTTGACCGTGATTTGTCCAAAGCGCGTAAAATTCAATTTTTCTGTTGTAATTCCAGGATTATGTTGTTATAATTAAAATATGTCAGGAGGGCGGTAAATATGAAACTAAATCAACTTCTAAAAACCGTAGAATACACTTTAATTAAAGGAAATGCCGACACGGAAGTTTCGGATATTATTTACGATTCGAGGAAAATTACTCCGGGTTCGATGTTCGTATGCCTTAAAGGCTACAACTCGGACGGACACTCCTACGCCTCTCAGGCGGTAGAAAAGGGCGCTTCGGCGATACTTATAAGCGACGACCTCGATATAGATACAAAAGGCCTCGCCGTTGTTAAGGTTAAGGATACGAGAGAGGCTCTCGCGTATATAAGCGCCGAGTTTTTCGAAAATCCCGCCGAGAAACTCACGACCATAGCGATTACGGGTACCAAGGGTAAGACTACTACCGTCGCTATGATTAAGAAGATTTTAGAACGCGCGGGTATTAAGAGCGGTACTATCGGCACGCTCGGAATAATTATCGGCGATAAAACCATTCCGACCAACAATACTACCCCCGAGAGCTACGAGGTTCAGAAAGCTATGAAACAGATGGCGGACGAGGGCTGTAAGGCGATGATTATAGAAGCGTCGTCTATCGGACTTAAATGGCACAGAGTAGACGCTATCGACTTCGACTACGGTATATTTACGAACTTCTCTCACGACCATATCGGCGGAGCCGAGCATAAAGATATGGACGAATACCTTGAGTGCAAGGCGATGCTGTTCAAAAAGTGCAAGCTCGGGCTTATTAACCGCGACGACGAAAAATGGCAGGATATACTAAAAGGGGCAACCTGTGATTACTTAACCTATGGTTTCTCTAAGGAAGCGGACTATATCGCTTCTAACGACAGTCTGCTCTCCACTCCCGGATTTTTAGGAGCGAGATTCGATTTATCGGGCAAACGAGAGATGAGCGTAGACGTAGCTATCCCGGGGCATTTCAGCGTGTACAACGCGCTTTCGGCGATAAGCGTTTGCGCCGAGATGGGAATTTCCGACGAGCACATTAAAGAGGGCTTAAAAACCGTAGCCGTTAAGGGCAGGGTTGAGATTGTACCCGTACCGGGCAACTACACTCTCCTTATAGACTACGCCCACAACGCGCTTTCGATGGAAAACGTATTAACCACACTGCGCCAGTACAAACCGCACAGGCTTATAACAATGTTCGGAGCGGGCGGTAACCGTCCTAAAGTGCGCCGTTATGAGATGGGAGAAACGAGCGGTCGTCTTTCGGATTTAAGCGTGATTACGGAGGACAACAGCCGTTTTGAAGACGTTATGGATATTATCGAGGACATTAAGGTCGGAATGGCTAAAACCGACGGCGAGTATGTG
>JAHKZS010000180.1 GCA_020626545.1 bacterium | reverse complement strand
TGAGGCTTTTAGGTTATAACTCGCTGTATGTTACGACCACCGTCACTCCGGCGACAGAGGAGATTATAAAAGCTATTCCGATTTTAATTTACGCGTTTATTATAACGGATAACCGCGACAAGCTTCTAACGGCTTCTTTCGCGCTGGGTATTGGTTTCGCACTGTTTGAAAATACCTATATTCTCGTAACAAGTATAGATAATGTGACTATCGGCTGGGCGATAGTAAGAGGCTTCTCGACAGCGTTAATGCACGGTATCTGTACAGCGGCTGTAGGCTACGGTATGAGCTTTGTAAAGAAAAAGAAAAAGCTTTTCTACTGCGGTACAATTTCTCTGCTTATGCTCGCGGTTACCTACCACGGTATCTTCAATATGTTCGTTCAGTCCGAGCAGCTGAAATACTTCGGTTTTATCATTCCTATCGCGACATATATCCCTGTTGTTATCGCTTTGGTATTCCGTGTCAGAAATAAGAAAAAATCTTAAAATAAAAAATGTAGGTAGGGGAGTTTCGCGTTGGCGAAGCTCCCTTATTTATGTTTTATAAAGCTAAAATTTATAACTTATTTTAACAGTTAACCCATTATTTGTGCGTTGAAACGGGCCCGAAATTGTATTATCATAATTACATCGGAAATACCGATATAATACAAAGAAAGGGTTTTAATATGAATACTAAGTTATTATCAGTACTTATGTCAGGAGTTATCCTGATTTCAACCTCGTCTTTCGCGGCGGGAGCGGCTTCTAAAAAAGCCAAAAGCGTTAAAGTAAAGACGGTCAGCTGTACTACTGTTAACTGTAAGAATATTCAGTCCATACTTAAGAAAATGGGCTGCGGTAAAAATTGCAGCGTAAAAACCGTACTTAAAACTAAAAAAGGTTATTGTCCGTCGGGAAATTGTTTCACAAAAACTCCCGCTGTTACTAAACCGACATACGAAAAAGAAACTTCCCCAAAACCTTCCTCGACTGCTCCGACGGTAGTTGACAGCGCGGGTTATAAAACCGCTTACGAAAACGAGGTTATAACCTTAGTCAACGAGGAGAGAGCTAAGTACGGACTTTCTCCGCTTAGTAAAGACGACGGAGCCTCAAAAGTTGCGCGTGTACGTGCTAAGGAGATTGTAAAGTCGTTCTCACACACTCGCCCCGACGGCACTTCCTGTTTTACCGCGGCGAAAGAACTCGGCGTTACTTACCGCTCGGCAGGAGAGAATATAGCTTTCGGATATGCCTCGCCCAAACAGGTTGTTAACGGTTGGATGAATTCCGACGGCCACAGAAAAAATATTCTCTCGTCCTCATTCTCGAAAATCGGCGTAGGCTGCTTTGAGAACTCAGGAGTGCTGTACTGGTCGCAATTCTTTATAGGTTAATATTCTTATTATTTTGCCGCTCCTTTTGGAGCGGTTTTTTTTATTTTATAAGCTTATTAAAACTGTAAATTAAAAAAATTTAAAATATTTTTCAAAAAAGTGTTGACAACTGGAAAAACGTATGGTATATTATACACACAACAAGTTAATTACTTCACTGCTCAACCAAATGAACGGTTAAAGCAATAAGAAACTTATAATAATTTTTAAAAAAGGAGATAACTAAAATGAAAAACACAAAGAAAAGAATCGCTGCAATCGCAATGGCAACAATGATGATGGGAGCAACTTTTACAGCTATGTCGGCTATGTCGGTTTCCGCTAAAACAGAAACAGTTTACGACGAGGGAAACGCCGCTAAAATCGTAAAGGTAGTTAATAAAGAAGCTAACCCCGTAGTAGAAAAAACTACTAAGTTAAATACAATCGCTAAAGCTTATTATTTCAAAGCAACAGGCAAGACAAATAAAGGTTACGACTGGACTTACAAGGCTGATAAAGACAACATTCAGGTTAAATGCAAATACGACTTTACTGCTCACAAGTATACTTTTAAGCTCACAGGCACAGCCAAGGGCAAGACTAACTTCACTCTTATGTATAAGAAAACTGATAAAGAGTGGGTTAAGGTTCCGATGAAGCTTACAGTAGACGCTCAGAAAAACATCGTAAGAACTGCTTAATCAGATTTATAAGTTTTTACATAAATACCCCTTCTGAAAACCGGATAACCTCGAGTTATCCGGTTTTCAATTTTTATTTACTCAACAGTATCGACTTTTTTTCTGTAATGTGTTATTATAAACTGAAAAAATAAGGAGGAAAATATGGAGTACATAATGACGACCAAAAACCTTACTAAAAAGTACGGTGAAAAGGCAGCGGCTAAAGATATAAATATTCATATCCGCGAGGGTGAGATTTACGGTCTTATCGGTCGTAACGGAGCGGGTAAAACAACTATTATGAGAATGTTAAGCGGACTTTCTAATCCTACAGAGGGAAGCTTTTCGCTTTTCGGAAAGACAGGCAAGGACGCCTTAAAGGAAATGAAAAACGTAGGCGTACTTATAGAGCATCCCGGACTTTACCCGAATATGACCGCTTACGAGAATCTCAGACTTAAAGCAATTGCTATGGGTTGCGACAATAAAAAGTATATCGACGAGGTTTTAGAGCTTATAGGTCTTACGGGCGCTCGTGATAAAAAAGCTAAATCTTTCTCGCTCGGTATGCGCCAAAGACTCGGAATCGGATTAGCGCTGATAGGCGACCCGAAGATTATTATTTTAGACGAACCGATTAACGGACTCGACCCGCAGGGTATAGTTGAAGTTCGCAAAATGCTAGAGAAACTTCGCGATGAAAAGAAGATTACTATTATGATTTCGAGCCATATTCTCGATGAACTCGGAAAGCTCGCCGATTCCTACGGAATAATCCACGAGGGAAATCTTGTAGACGAGTTTACCGTTGATGAGCTTCATAAACGCTGCGGACGCTATATTTCCGTTAATACCGACGATAACAGCGCTGCCGCGGAGGTAATAAAATCCGGCGGATTTAATGATGTGGATATTGACGAAAACGGTTTTATAAGAATCAACGACAGGCTTGATGACGTACAGCTTATAGTAAAGCGGCTCGTTGAAAAGGATTTAGTTCCTAATCACGTTACTGTAAAAGATATTTCGCTCGAGGATTACTACCTCAGCGTTACGGGAGGTAGTGAGAATGGCTAGACTTATAAAAATGGACTTAGTAAGACTTTTACATTCTAAAGTCTTTTGGATTAGCGCGGGAATAATCTTTGTTATCCAGTGCGCGATAAATTTTTCAACTCCGCTTGTCGCGAACTGGCTTATGGATTTTGCTGAAAAAGGAGATCAGTTTAAACCTATCGTGGTGACGTTTTCCTCGATTTTGTCCGGTCCTCTTATGCAGTTCTTTATTATATTTATGTATCTTTCGGCAGTATCTTTTCTTTATGCCGATATAGCTAACGGATATGTCAAGAATATCGCCGGTCAGATTTCAAAAAAAGGCTATACCGCGATTTCTAAAATGATAGTGCTGGTATTCCATAATTTTGTGTTTTTATTATTAGGGGCGCTTGGACTGATGCTGGGAAGTATGCTTTCCCCCTCGGCGCACGTAGTCTTTGACGGAAATATTCCCTATGCTGTAGGCGTTTTCTTTATTAAGCTTTTATTAAGCCTTGCGCTGTGTTCGATTTTACTTATAGTTACAATGGGACTGAGAAGCAAGTCGTTCGCGATTGTTCTCGGGGTGCTTTTCTCGGTAGGTATTTTATCGACGCTGTATATGGGTATAAATATGCTTATCGCGAAGCTCGGTGTTGCTAATTTTGATATTACGAAATTTGTGCCCGATCAGCTGTTTTTCGCTGAAATGAATAACGCAAACGATCTTCTAATCGCTTTTGCGGCAGCAGTGGTATTTATCGCGGTGTTCACAACGCTTACTGTCAATATTTTTAATAAAACAGATGTTAAATAATTAAGGCGGCTGGTATACAGCCGCTTTTTTCGCGTTATTGACCTATGCAATTTCGTATGATAGAATAAAACAAAGTATCGGAGGTGCGTTATTTTGATAATAAAAAGAATTATTTCCGTGTTAGTTTCCGTGTTGATAATGTCGCTTATGGTTATTCCCGCGGGAGCTGTAGGACTCGAGGATATTTATCAGATAGGCGATGTTAATCTAGACGGGGAGTTGAATATCCGCGACGTTACGGCTATTCAAAAACACCTTACTAAATCCGAACCTTTAGATGACGAAGGTTTGGCTAAGGCTGACGCCGACTATAATAAGAAGATAAATATCAGAGACGCTACGCATATTCAGTGTATCCTCGCTAAGCTGTATATCCCGTTGACCGCTAAAAAGGGCGTTGATATTTCTAAGCACAACGGCGATATAGATATGAGTAAGATTAAAAAGGCGGGATACGATTTCGTTATGATACGTTGCGGCTTTGGTGAAAATATCACTTCTCAGGATGACGCGCGTTTCGAGGAAAATGTTCGTAAATGTGAAGAAGCCGGTATGCCGTGGGGAGCTTATCTATATTCTTACGCCTTAACCGAAAAGGAAGCCGAGGACGAAGTAGCCCATACCTTAAGACTTCTGAAGGGTAAAAAGCCGTCGCTTCCGATTGCGTTCGATATGGAGGATGCCGACGGATATAAAAAGAAAAACGGTATGCCGACTAATCAGACTTTAGTTAAAATCTGTAAAAAGTACCTAAAGGGTATAAGCGACGCCGGATACTATCCGATACTTTACGCAAGCTTAAGCTGGCTTAATAATCAGCTCAAAGACGATGAGCTTTTAAGCACATACGACGTATGGGTGGCTCAGTGGAACGACGAGTGTACCTATAAGGGTAAAACTATAGGTATCTGGCAGTACGGCGGCGAGACTAATTATATCGACGGAAACAGCATAAGCGGAATAGGAACTATAGATAAGGATTTCTGCTATAAGGACTATCCGCTGTTGATTCAAAACCAGGGATATAACGGCTATTGAGAATAGTTTTCTCCTTGACAATAGATTTCTTTAATGCTATAATGATTTACAGTTAAACATTTAACTAAACAACCACTTTAAAGGAGAACTAAATAATGAATAGTATAGATGCTGTAAATGAGAATATTCCTATTTTTATTAGGATCAGCGAAGGTATTAAAGACCATATCCTTATGGGCGATGTTAAAGAAGGCGAGAAGCTTATCTCGACTACTCAGCTTTCCAAGGAGTTCGATATCAATATCGCGACGGTTAATAAGGGCGTAAATGTCCTCGTAAGCGAGGGTATCGTGTATAAAAAGCGCGGAATCGGTATGTTTATCGCCGAGGGCGCTGTAGATAAGCTCATTAAAGAGAGAAGAGCTCAGTTTAAGGAAAAATACATCGTTGCGGCTTTGGACGAAGCTAAAAGGCTCAGGTACACTATCGAAGAATTACAGCAGATGGTTTCCGGGGTTTATAACGCAGAATAATTAATCGCGGCAGTTATGCCGCGGTTTTTT
>JAHKZS010000020.1 GCA_020626545.1 bacterium | reverse complement strand
GAAAGGTACTCTCGGACAGCGAATCTGTCGAGCGGTTCAAAACCGCGGATTCTTATACGGAAATACAACAAATATTCAACAGCCGCGGGATTAATATTTCCGACAGCGAAGTAATACGCGTCGGCGAATTACTCAACGACGAAAATCTCAGCGAGGAAATGCTCGACACCGTTACAGGCGGAGCCGCCCGAGAAATGATTTTGCTGGGCGGAATTATAGTCAGTCTTGTTGCCGTCGGCGCGTGCAGAGCGGCTTATTTAAGTATAAAAAAGGATTAAGATAATGAAAAGAATTAATAACTCCGACTCCCTTGTAATCTATGATGATAACGGAAATACACTTCTTAAAATAAGAGCGGATTTCAACAGCGATGTTATGATTATGAAAATAGACGGTAATTTATCCGCGGATGTATCTCATGATTTTGAGGATGAACTGTTCGCGATTTTAACCGTCGCGGACAAAATAGATATTGATCTCGAAAACGTCGGATATATATCTTCTGTATCTTTGCGGGCGTTATTATCGGCTCAACAGATTTTAGATGAGAAAGACAATTCGAGACTTAGGTTAATAAATATGACGAAAGAAGTTTATAAAACCTTTAAAGAGCAAGGCTTTAACGAACTTTTTATAATTAGGTAAGATAGAAATGAGCAATTACAATCCATACGAAGGCAATAAAAAATATGTATTCGTAAGTTATTCTCATAAAGATGAATCCTCGGTTATAAAAATCATCGAGCGGCTGGTAAAAAACGGCGTGAGGGTATGGTATGATAACGGTATAAACCCGGGCAGTAACTGGCCCGAGGTAATCGCCGGACATCTTAACAACTGCGATGTGTTCATATCGTTTATTTCCAAAAACGCTGTAAACTCGCACAACTGCCGCAGGGAAATCAACTACGCTATACTTAAGAAAAAAGCTGTAATTACGGTTTTCTTAGAGGAAACTCCCCTATCTCCCGGAATGGAGATGCAGCTTTCCTCAACACAATTTTTGGACACAACCAAACTAACCGAAGACGAATTTTTCGAAAAAATACTATCGGACGCTAAAATTAAAAAATGTACAGGCAATCCGAAAAAAGATATAAAGCTAAAAGATTTTTACATACCCGAGGATAAGCCTCGCACGGATAATCTTTCTGACGGAAAGGATTTTTACTTTTTCGAAAACATTGTATTTTACCTTATCAGAAAAGATACGGGCGAAAAAATAAAAATTAAACCGGAAAGGTTTAACATAGGCAGAAAATCTGAATTTTGCGACTACGCGATAACCGATAACAAAACACTCAGCCGTCTACACGCTACATTAAAAATAAGAAACGGAAAATGTATTATTTACGATAACAACTCCTTAAACGGAGTACATATCAACGGCAAATTAATCCCGCCTAATACCGAAACAGAAATTATTCCGCACGACGAAATACGGCTCGGAAGCGAAAAATTTATACTGGTAGCGGATAAAGAGGAAACAGTTCACAACTAATTACGGAGGAAGAAATTGGACAAATTTTGTTATAACTGTATGATGCCCGTTAACTCGGAAAAATGCGGGCATTGCGGATATATACAAACGAATAAAACTTCCGCCCACCATCTTAAACCGGGAACGATACTTAACGGCAGATACTATATCGGAAAAGCTATAGGACAGGGCGGCTTCGGCTTAACCTATATCGCGCGCGACTTGAATTTAGATATGATAATAGCCGTAAAAGAATTTTTCCCTAACGGATATGTGAACCGTAACAGCAACGTTTCTTCTGTCGTTGAAATCGCCGGAGAAAAGAATATCGAGTTCTTCAATTCGGGTAAAAAAAGATTTATCAGAGAAGCTAAGCTGCTCGCGAAGTTCTCCGAAAATAATAATATTGTTGATATTCGGGATTATTTCGAGGAAAATAATACGGGATACATAGTTATGGAATTTGTCAGAGGTGAAACCCTGACGAAGTATCTGAACAAAAACGGTAAGTTCTCAACAGACGAAATTCTCGATAGAATGATTCCGCTGTTCTATTCTCTGGATACAATCCACAAGAGCGGTTTGATTCACCGCGACATCAGCCCCGACAACATTATGCTTATGAGCGACGGTTCACTAAAGCTGATGGACTTCGGCTCCGCGCGGTATATTAATTTCTGGGACAACCACACTATGTCGATAATGTTTAAACCCGGATACGCTCCCGAAGAACAGTACAGACAGAAAGGTTCTCAGGGACCTTGGACAGATGTTTACGCTATTTGCGCGACTATTTATAAATGCGTTACAAAATCCACTCCCGACGACTCGATGGAGAGAGCTTTTAAAGACAATATGAAAAAGCCCTCCGAACTCGGCGCCGATATATCCGAAAAGGTTGAGGAAGTTCTTTTAAAAGGAATGGCGGTTTATAAAGAGGACCGATACCAGACTATGGGCGAGCTTGCCCAGGCGTTTATAAACGCGTCGGGAAAAGATTATAAAGCTTATACCGAAATAGTCGATACGGAAATAACCGAACCCACGGATATAGAAAACGATAAAACAGTTTTCTACTCCGAGGACGAGGACGATAAAACCGAGTATTATACCGAAACCGTAACCCCCGAAATTAAAGACGAGGTTATACAACCTACGCCCGAAAAGAAGATTAAAAAAAGCAGGAAAAAGCTATATATTACAATCGCTCTGTTAATTATCTCAGCGGTTATATCAGGAATCTTCGCCTACGAAAGATCCACCTACCGCAAGGTT
>JAHKZS010000179.1 GCA_020626545.1 bacterium | reverse complement strand
TTGGTAGCGGTTTGTATGTTTACAAAAAAGTGTTTATTTTTTAGTGAGTAATAGCTAAAGTCGAGACATAATCTTCTATGTTTTCGTGAATTGAAAAAGAAATTATAAAATGATAAAATTATTTCGGGTAACTTATCAAAAAGTAAGTTACCTTATTTTTATTTATGAGAGGTAAGAAAAATGAGCAAATCAAAAAGACCGGTTTATTGTACGGTATCTATAATACTTGTATTTCTAATGGCATTCTTACTGCCAATACAAGTATTCGCGGAAACAAAATCCGAGGCAAAGCCTGAGGAATCAGTAACATTTGATTCTTTGGTAGAAGGAGAAGAAAACGCAAATATTGTTTCTGAGCTTAAGGAGCGCAGAGATGAGTACACAAAGCATTTTAGTATGGATGATGGCACAATTATGGCTGTTACATACGATTGTCCCGTTCACTACAAAAATGATAAAGGCAAATGGGTTGAATACGACAATAGTCTTATTGCAAAAGGTGAAGCTACACCTGATGAGGTTGTACCTGAGCTTTTCACAAATAAAAAGAGTAATATTGATATTGAACTTGCCCCGGATACCGAAACAGATAATTTAGTTAAAATAAGTTCTAAAAAAGGCAACATCACATGGAAATACACAGGCGCGAATAAAAGCTCTGTAAAAGTAAAAAACAGTAACAAAAAACATAAAGGAAACGAGAAATTCACTTCCATAGATAAACTCACGTCTAAGGCTAATTATAAAAGCGTTTACAAAAATGTTGACTTAGACTGCATTGTTTCAACAACAGGCGTAAAAGAAAACATTGTTTTAGAAAATGCCGATGCACAAAACGAGTTTGAGATTGAATACAACATTAAAGGCTTAAAAGCTGAACAGATTGACAAACAGACCATTAAGCTGTACAAAGGCAAAAAAGAAGTTTATAGCATAACTGCGCCTTGTATGTATGACGCCGACGGTAACACAAGCTCTGATCTTAGTTTTGAAATTATAAGCAACAAATCTAATGTGTTAAAGGTAAAGCTTACAGCTGATAGAGGCTTTCTTAATAGTTGGGGACGAGCCTATCCCGTTACTATTGATCCTGAAGTTTCGTTAAATGGAAATGCAAATACCGAAACCGCGGAAGTGATGAGTTCTCAAGCTGATACAGTGCAAGGACAGTCAACACATTTCCATGTTGGAGATGTATATAGAGGACTTATTAAACTTAAAAATGTTCAGGAAAACTATTCTGATAAAAACATAGTCAGTGCAAAGGTCAATCTATTCCCTATGAGTACTTCATCGGAAATGGAAATTGAAGCGTATCCCATAACTTCTTCATGGACAAACAATACTGCAACATATAATAATGTTAATTACGCTTATGAAGTAATAGATTACGTTAAAACTAAAGCTAATAGTTCTGATGGCGTATCTTTAGATTTAACTAAATATGTTAAAAAATGGGCAAATGGTACAGTTGCAAATAACGGTGTTTATCTAAAAAGCACTGATACAGCTACCGATTTTGGCGGATACCATTGTTATTTTCCAAATAAGAGGCCTACATTTATAGTCAAGTATAAGGAATACACAGGTTCCGAGAGCAATCTTACTTCACATACAGTTTCCTGTGGTCAAAATGCAGAAGCACACATTTCAGATTATACAGGTGCGCTTACTATTAAACAGAAAATTTATGAAGAAAAAGGATTAAGAATTCCCCTTAATATTTATGCTATTCACCACAGCACAAATATTGCTCAGCGTAGTTATATTGGTAAAGGATGGCATATGTCCTTTGATAAGCGTTTGACAAATACAGGGACTTATTATGTTTATCTTGACAGTGATGCGGTAGAGCATTATTTCAGAATAGTATCCGGGAAAACCGAATTAGAAGATGAAGATGATTTAGGTCTTACATTAAAGATTGAAAGCAACTCAATAGAAATTGATAACGGTTCGACGATTGAAACTTTTAGTATTCCTGCCAATAATGAAACGAAGTATATCCAAACAGAAAAAGATTGTAATAACAGTAATAATATCATATCTTATAATTACGGTTCGACAGGATATCTGTCAAGCATTGTTTCCGCACAGCATACATATACATTCTCTTATTCTACGGTTACGTCTGAGGGTGATTCGGTTAAGATTTGCAATAACATTAAAAAAGATAATTCAACAATAATTTCTTTTAGTTATTATACAGGTTACGCCTTATCATATGGAATTAAATCTTCTGATGGTAAGCGCTCAACATTTAGTTATAATAATAACTTAATATCAAGTGTAAGACAATACTCGACCTCTGATTCGCAGAATGGTCAGAAGCTTGGATTCACCTATACAAGCGGAAAAGTTACCAATATTACAGAATACGGCAAAAATGACGCTTCAAGAAAAAGCTTAACCATTCAATATAATACAAATAACACAACTGAGTTCACTGATTTAAGCGGAAACAAAGAAACTTATACGTTTGATGATTATGGTAATACTATATCTACTCTCAATGCCAATGGCATGGTCACAAACGGAAGTGATTCATCAAGCCTGTCTATAAACACAGGCTCGGATTCCTATACCAAAAACTATATAGAGGAATCTAACGAGCCAAACGGAATCGGTAATCAACAAGGGGATGGACTGTATTTTTACAAGGGCAACGGCATAATTGGTAATCAAACAAGTTCAGGCGGACAAGTTACTTTGGATTCTGAAACATATCTTTTAGGACATAATTCCATAAAAGTTAATCATTCGGGAGCATCTCAAATCTATACATACGCTATGCACGAAAACAATGCTGTTGACATCAAAGGAAAAACCGTTACTTTATCAGCGTATGTAAAAACGAAAAATATAACAGAAGGTTCTTTGTCTGGCGAAGCGGGGGCTATATTAAAATTCAAGGCATTAAATGGAAGCACTACTTTGTTAGATACTAATAGCGTTGCCCTCCAGGATACAGTAACGGGTTCGGAATGGGAAAGAATATCTTTAACCGTAGATGTTCCTTCTAATTCAACCACTTACAGAATTTATTTCGCTTTGCGAAATGCACAAGGCACAGCTTGGTTCGATTGTATGCAACTCGAAGAAGGCGATGTAATGAATGATTACAACGCCCTTGCTAACAGCGATTTCAAGACTACATCTGATTGGACATACAAATATAAAGACACAGGCGATACTTCCTTCCATACAGAACAAATCCCTCTCGACAGCGACGGTGACGTTCATCTGTCGGGTAAAGGCTGCGAGCCTCAAAGCGCGCAGGTGCAAAATGTTGAGGAAGAAACTGAACCAACAGCTGCAACAGAAGTTAGAACAGAAACAGAAACTGTTGACAATGATACTGTTGAAGAAACTGATGCTTACGGCAATGTTACCAAAACAATGCAGGGCAAAGTTACTCGCACATATAGAAGAACATATGAGGTAACCGAAGCAACAGAAGCCACGACTTCTTCATCAAATAGTTCCGGTAATGATGAGAACGTTGATTCTGTTGGAGAATGTAACAACTACATTTATCAGACATTAGATGTTAATAAGAAATCTGTAACTTTCAATATTTCGGGTACTGCTTCAGCAAAATCAGTTCCGCTTAATTCAGATTATCGTACATTTGGTATTGCGCTTAAAGTAAAATACTCAGGTGATTCTGACTATACAGAAAATCATTATCAGGAGTTTAACGCCTATACAGACGCAACACAAAATATTACACTTTCTGTTACACCTGATGAGTCTGACAGAGTTGTAGAAAAGGTTGCATTTTCGTTCGTTTACGGTTATAATAAAAATGAAATGATAATTAAGAACGCAATGCTCAATTTTGCGTATGATTATCAATTTGGAGGTAATGAAAAAAACGATACTTCCTCTTCGGATACAAATTCTGCTGATGCGATAAATGAAGAAATAATTTCCGAGTCTGTAAGTACTGCGCAGACTTATATGGAGACAAATACTGCTTACAATTCAGCAGGTAATTATATTACAAGCGAAAGTGACGAAGCAGGTCATACAACATCATATTCTTACGACAGTGACGGAAACAAAACCTCGGTTACCGATCCAAAGAATAACACCACATCATACACATATGACACTTACGGTAATATTTTATCAGTTGCAAGCAGCGAATCTTCATATAACAACACATATACAAGCACAGGACAGCTCTCAACTATTTCAAATAGTGGAACATCATATTCTTTCGAATACGATAATTTCGACAATGTGACTAAGGTTAAAGTTGGTACTCAAACTCTGGTAACCAATACATATGATAGTCTTTGCGACAAACTGACGAGAGTTACCTACGGCAACGGTCAAAGCTTAATTTATACTTATGACGATTACGGACGTATAACCAGAATTGATGTTCATAATGGTACAATGGCTAGTTATTCCTATAATAAGAAAGGACTCATAACAAAGTACGAGGATCATTGGCTTAATCAAATAACATATTTTTTCTACGATTGCAACGGGAATATGATTGCCAAATACGCTGAAACAAATGATAAGGATTTAGCCTTTAATATTTCCTTTGATTCTGACGGTAACACAGTAGAGCAAACTAATGTCAACGGCAGACTGCAAAATATTATCCGAGGTACAGATGCTGAAGAAAATGAGTATGTTAGTTATGACGGAATAAAAGTTACTACCGAAACAGATGATTTTGGCAGAACAACAAAGACTGACACTCATTACGAAGGAGATCTAAATTATTCTCCTTTCTATACAACATACGGTTACAAAAACGGCAGTGCGACAAATTCAACAACAAGTGTAGTAAACAGCATTCAACACTATTCAAAAAGAGCAAGCGGTTTTTCTCCTCACAAAATTGCTCAATACGATTACGCCTATGATGCTAATGGTAATATCACTCAGGTTACATTAAACGATACTGTTGTTTCCCAGTATACCTATGACAGTCTTAATCAGCTTGTCACTTCTGCGGAACTAAGCGCAATGGATGAAGATACAAATAAAGGCGGATATAAAGAATACACATACGATAATAAAGGAAATATTACTAAAGTAGAAGAGTACAGTTTTTTCTTCAATTCAACTACATCCAAATTTGAAAAAATAACAGACACCAATAACAATTTGCATTATTACAATGAAATAGAATATGAATACAATGATTCTAACTGGGGAGATAAACTGACCTCTTATGATGGGCAAACTATAAGCTATGACAATATAGGCAATCCTACGTCTTATCGTGACGGTATGACAATGTCATGGATGGTGGGAAGATCACTTTCTCAGGTTACAAAATCCAATAAAACATATTCCTTCAAGTATAACGCGGACGGTTTGCGTACAGAAAAGAAGTGTGTAACTGACGGCGATACTCATCATTACTACTATGACTCTAACGGAAATATGATTGCTTTCCGCAGGAACAATTCCGCGGTTGTGTATTTCTACTATGATAGTGAAGGTAATGTAACGTCAATGTCTTTTGAAGGCACAAAGTATTTCTTTATTAAGAACATACAGGGTGACGTTGAGAAAATAGTAACTCATCAGGGTAACGTAGTTGTAACCTATAAGTACGACGCTTGGGGTAAACTAATTAGTAAAACTGATAACACTATCTATGGCATAGGAGAGTTAAACCCCTTCCGCTATCGCGGATATATCTATGATGATGAAACAGGATTGTACTATCTAAAGAGTAGGTACTATGATCCTATTACTGGTAGATTCTTGAACGCGGATATATATACTGATACCGCAACAAATTCTCCTCTTAGTACTAATATGTTCGCATATTGCGAAAACAATGTTATTAATTCTAAAGATACAACTGGAACCAAAAAAAGCGATTCCTATGATTCATATTTTTATAATTGCTATGCGTATGCTATGGGTATATATACAAAGTGGTTGCATCCTGGTAAGGGGAAGAATGATGTTATGAAATACGTTTTAGATCAAGATGGTATTATTATTGGGAGAGGGCTAAAAAGTATGGATTATTCAATGCCATATAAATTTGGGGTAAAGAAAGTAAGAGATTGGGTTTTAAAAGACTTTCCTAGAATTACAAGAAAATGTAAACGGAAATCAAAATTAAAAAAAGGAGAGTATCGGGTTGCAATTCGAACATCAAGTCCTTTTATCGGGCCTTTACGTATTGGAGAATATGGAGGATCAGATTTTCATTTTATGAAGCAGAGTCCTAAAACTGGAAAATGGTATGACAAACCTGGAACTACAGCTGTGCGTTGTTTAGGGAAAATAAATCCAAGTAAAAAAAGCTCTTGGGCTTCAAAATATAA
>JAHKZS010000178.1 GCA_020626545.1 bacterium | reverse complement strand
CAGCAGAGAGTCGCTATAGCCAGAGCGCTTGTATGCGACCCGAAGGTACTTTTACTCGACGAGCCTTTAGGCGCGCTCGACTTAAAGCTCAGGAAAAATATGCAGTGGGAACTTAAGCAAATTCAACAAAAAACAAACACTGCTTTTGTATATGTTACACATGACCAGGAGGAAGCGCTCACGATGTCGGATACCGTTGTCGTAATGAACAACGGCGTTATCGAGCAAATCGGCGCTCCTACCGACGTATATAACGAGCCCGTAAACGCGTTCGTAGCCGACTTTATCGGCGAAGCGAATATACTTAACGGCACTATGCTCGACGACTGCAGGGTAAAGATACTCGGCGAGGAACTCGAGTGCGTGGATAAGGGATTCGGACAGAATACCCCCGTAGATATTGTAATTCGTCCGGAGGATATTGAGGTTGTTAAACCCGAGGAGGCTAAACTTGTCGGCGAAGTTACCGAGGTAGTATTCAAGGGCGTTCACTACGAGATGACGGTTATGTGCAAGGGTTGCGAGTGGATTATACATTCCACGGAATGTTCCCCCGTCGGCTCTAAAATCGGAATGAAGATTATTCCGTTTAATATCCAGATTATGAACAAGATGTTCTTAGCGGAGAAAAACACCTTCTACGCTGAGGTTATATCCGCGAGCGAAGAAGAAAATAAAATCACCGTTAAAGTCGAGGACAGCGAGTTCGAAATCGAAAACTACTATTTCGAAACAGGATCTATGCTCGAAATCTCGCTTCCGCCGAGAGCTCTCTCAATCGCGGGCGACGGCGTAGGTCATATCGACGACGTGTATATAGAGTCGGTTATCTTTAAAGGCGAGCATAACGAGATTATACTCGAGTCCGACGAACAGAAATGGCTTATGCAGAGCGATGTGGACGAACAGGTAGCTACTTATGTTCCGCTTAAATTCGACTTTTCACAGGCTGAGATAAAACTCAAGGAGGGCAAAAATGAGACTTAAACGCCCTTCGATACCATACATAATATGGATGGTAGTTTTTACGATGATACCGATTGTGCTGATACTTTTCTCAGCGTTTACGGACAGACACGGCAACTTCACAACCGCGTCTTTCGTAAAGGCTTTCGGATATTTTGATGTGTTTTTAAAGAGCCTTTGGATAGCGTTTATCTCAACCCTCATCTGCCTTATACTCGCCTACCCTATCGGCTATATTATGAGCCGTCAGAAAAAAAGCGTTCAAAACACCTTAACCATGGTGATTATGATACCGATGTGGATGAATTTCCTGCTGAGAATTTACGCGTGGGTAACGCTTTTACAAAACGGCGGCCCTATCGACACGATGCTTTCGTTCCTCGGAATACACACAACGCTTATCGGTAATCAGGGAGCGGTAATACTCGGTATGGTTTACGAATATCTGCCGTTTATGGTGCTTCCGCTGTACTCGGTTATGGCTAAAATCGACAACGGTTTAATCGAAGCCGCCGAGGATTTAGGCTCCGGCAGACTTACCGTTATGAGAAAGGTAGTATTCCCGCTGAGCGTTCCCGGGATTGTTTCGGGAATAACGATGGTATTCGTTCCGTCGGCGAGTACGTTCTTAGTAGCGCAGTACTTAGGCGGAGTAGACGATATTATGATAGGCGACGTTATCGACAGGATATTCTGGAGCGATAATAACACCGGCTCGGCTATAGCGCTTGTGCTTATGGCGGCGATACTTGTATTCCTTATTATCCTAAACTTCTTCGGAGACGAGGAGGCGATCGCGTAATGAAAAAACTATCCAAGCTTTACACCGCTTTAATAATAGTCTTTATGTATATGCCGATTGTAACGCTGATACTTTTCAGCTTTAACAACGGTAAAACTACGGTTTGGAAAGGCTTTACGCTCAGGTGGTACACCGATCTATTCAGAGACAGCCAGATTATAAGCTCGCTTTGGAATACGCTTTTAGTAGCCTTTTTAGCCTCGATTTTCGCGACGATACTCGGCACTATGGCGGCTATCGGAATCAACAATTTTAAAGGCAAGAAAAAAATATTTATCCAAAACGCCAGCAATATAGAAATCCTCACCCCCGATATCGTAACGGGCGTCGCGCTTATGCTTATGTTCACAATGCTGGGAACGGCGTTCCACTTTAAGATGGGCTTTGTGACGGTACTGCTGTCGCACATTACGTTCTGTACGCCTTACGTCGTGCTGAATGTACTGCCGAGGATACGGCATATGGACTACTCCGTTTACGAGGCGGCGTTAGACCTCGGGTGCAACCCTTGGCAAGCGTTCAGGAAAGTTGTAATTCACGAGCTTATGCCCGGTATGCTGTCTGGATTTTTAATGAGCTTTACGTTCTCTATGGACGACTTCGTAATCACTTACTTTACCAGAGGCTCGGCGTTCCAGACGTTATCCATACAGATTTACTCGATGACGCATCAGCGTATTTCGCCTAAAATCAACGCGCTTTCGGCGTTACTTTTCGCGGCGATTTTAATACTGATGTTAATCGTTAATATTAAGGACAGAAAAGCTGAGAAACAACAAGCTCAGAGAGTATAAATTATAAAAGGAAGGTGCGAAAATGAAAAGAATTTTATCTATTTTAGTTGCCTGCGCGTTACTCGCGGGTACGGCGGCGGTGATGTCGTCGTGTTCAGGAGGCTCAAACGGCGAAATTAACGTCTATAACTGGGGCGATTATGTAGCCGACGGCAGCGAGAAGAACAACGGCGATTACTACAAGGACACTATCGCCGAGTTCGAGGAAGAAACGGGAATTACCGTAAATTACACAACCTACGAAACCAACGAGGAGCTTTACAACCTTTTAAGCTCGAGCAACACGGCTTACGACGTAATTATTCCGTCGGACTATATGGTTGAGAAGCTAAAAGACGAGGGCTTGCTCCAGAAGCTCGATATGAAGAAAATCCCTAACGCGAAGGATATAATGGACAGCCTGAAAAATCCCGTCTACGATAAAAAGGGCGAGTATTCGGTACCGTATTCGTGGAATGTAACGGGACTTGTGTATAACAAGGAAAAGGTCAGTTACAAGCCTGACAGCTGGACGGCTTTATGGGATAAGAAGTTAAAGGGACAGATTTTACAGTTCAACAACAACCGCGACGCCTACGCGATAGCAATGCAGCTTTGCGGAATTAACCCCGAGAAGTTCACCAAAAAGGATGTAGACAAGGCTACCGTTAAGTTAAAGGAACAGAAGCCCTTACTCAAAAAATACGTAATGGATCAGGTTTTCGCCGAAATGGAAAAAGACCAGTCCGCTATCGCTCCCTATTACGCGGGCGACGTTTATATGATGACTACCAACAACGACAAGCTCGTCGGCGTACTTCCGAAAGAGGGCTCTAACTTATTTGTAGACGCTATGTGTATTCCGAAAAACGCCGAGAACGTTGACGGAGCGCACAAGTTCATAAACTTTATGGCGAGAGCGGATATCTCGGCGGCTAACTCGGAGTACATCACCTACGCAAGCCCTGTAAAGAGCGCCAAGAAGCTTCTGCCTAAGGAGCTCAGCTCGAGCGAGCTTGTGTACCCGCCCGAAAGCTATCTTAAAAAATGCTACACCTTCCGCAACGTTGACGACGACACCTACGCTTATATGCAGGAACAGTTTATAAAACTTATGTCATAACAGTGAACATAAGAAAAGCACTCGCTGAATTATCAGCGGGTGCTTTTAGATTTGAACAGTCTGAAAAAGCGTATAAATCTATATCAACCAGATTATTAGACAACGCTCTTTGTCCTTTTTATCGGACTATGGAGTTTTTCGGTGTTGATTTTTAGGGCGTTAAATGGTAAGATTTATTAAGAAAGGAATGGTAGTATGACAGTTACGCTATTAATCGTTTTGATATTTATTACCGTAGTTTGCGCGGTGTTATCGTTAGCGTCGGTAATTACCGTCGTAAAAAATAAATCAGCGGACAACACTTCACAGATAATAGAGAAGATTAACGAAAACGAGCAACAACAGCTCAGCCTGCTTCGTCAGGAGCTCACCGCCTCTACCCAGCAGTCGATAAAGAGTATGGGCGATATTCTTTCCGAAAACCAAAATCAGTTTTCACGCGCTCAACAGGAAAAAATGGATAACCTCGAATCGAGGTTTAAGACGTTTTCGCTCGAGAATGAGCAGAAGCTGGATTTAATCAGAAAATCGGTCGAAACTAAGCTCACATACATTCAGGAAGATAACAACAAACAGCTCGAGGAAATGCGTAAGACTGTTGACGAGAAGCTCCAGAACACTCTCGAGGAAAAGATGAACAAGAGCTTTGAGCTCGTTAACCAGCGTTTAGAGCAGGTTTACAAGGGACTCGGCGAAATGCAGACGCTCGCGGTCGGAGTCGGCGACTTAAAGAAAGTTCTCACCAACGTTAAGACGAGAGGTATTGTCGGCGAGATTCAGCTCGGCGCGATTCTTTCGGAGATACTCGCTCCCGAGCAGTACGACGAGAACGTCGCTACAAAAAAGGGTTCAAAAAATGTTGTAGAATTCGCGGTTAAACTGCCCGCCGAGGACGACAGTTTCATCTATCTTCCGATAGACTCAAAATTCCCCGGCGACACTTACGCCGCTCTGCGTGACGCGATTGACGACGGCGACAGGACTAAGATTGAGCTCGCCGTAAAAGCGCTCACAACCACGATTAAAAACGAAGCTAAGGACATCAGGGATAAATACATCGACCCGCCGAACACTACCGAGTTCGCGATAATGTTCCTGCCGTTCGAGGGACTTTACAGCGAGGTTGTAAACCGCGGGCTTGTAGAGGTTCTGCAGCGTCAGTACAAGGTCAATGTCGCGGGCCCCAGCACGATGGCGGCGCTGTTAAATTCGCTTCAGATGGGCTTTAAGACCTTGGCGGTTCAGCAACGCTCCGCGGAGGTTTGGAAGATACTCGGCGAGGTTAAGACAGAGTTCGATAAGTTCAACGACGTACTCGTAGCTACCCAGCAGCGTATCAACCAGGCTAACTCCGAGCTGGACAAGCTCGTCGGCGTCCGTACACGCCAGATTCAGCGCAAGCTCAAAAATGTGCAGAGTATAGAGATAACGGATAATTCCGAAAAAGAATTATTAGAATAAGAAATAATATAACTGTTGTAAATAGAAAATGTCATCCTGAGCAAAAACGCCGTAGGCGTTGAAGCCGTGAGGTGTTGTCCAAAACTCGTTTTGGTTAACAACACCCATACCTTGTGTTAAGGATCTTAAAACGTCTGATATTTAAGATTCTTCGTCGCTATGCTACTCAGAATGACAACATAGAGGCTGTCACATCATCATAGTGTGGCAGCCCCAATCATTATGTATTAAGCTCTTTTGACTCAAAAGCCTTTTCGCTCACCTCGACGTTATCGCCGTAAACGACCTCTTTAAGATTATCACATCCGCCGAAAGCCCACGAATAAATCTTTTTGAGCGACTTTCCGCAGACGACTTTCCTAAGATTTTTGCAATCCTTAAACGCGAACGGCGGAATTGTAATAAGCTTATCGGGGAGAGTTATTTCCTCGATACCGCTTCTGACGAAGGTATATCCCCACAAACACTCGAGGTTTTCGGGCAGTTTAATCGAGCGCAGATTATCGCATCCGTCGAATAAAAACTCGCCCATATCCGTCACGGTGTCGGGAATAACGAGCGAAATAATCTCCTTATGACCGCTAAAGAGCTTATCGCCAATTACGGTAATTTTACCGCTCCCGTAGCTTTCGGGTATAATTACGTTTTCCTCATCGCCGTTATATCCGCAGACGCAGTAGGTGCCGTTGCCCGCGGGCTTATACATAAATTCCTGCATAAAATCATCCTCGTATAGAAAAGCGCCTTACGTCTGTAAGGCGCTAAATTTTTAATCGAACCAATTTGCGGGATTAAAAGCGAAGCTCATAAAATCGCCGTAACGGTTTTCACGTTCTAAACGTTTTGTAGTAGAAGTATCGGTATCAGTAGATTCTAACAACAGAACGTCAACTTTCTCGAGGTCTTCAATAAGAATTGACGGAGTTTTGTATTCAGATTTCATAATTGAAGCCCCCTTAAGCATTTTTTATTGCAATTAACAGCAATACAGCTTTATTATACCATTGTACAATAAAAAGTCAATAGTTTTTATACATTTTAACAATTATTTCATTAAATCTTTTCCCGCGTTCCAAGCCTTGCCGACTTTCTCGCCCGAAACATAGTAACCGCTCTTAAACTGGTCGAAAATCAGCGCGTCAAGCTTTTCGGGGTCAACCTTACCCTTTTCATCGAGTACGTTTTCCTCAGCCTGAGTGTTTACGATTTTGCCGACGATAGCGTGCATATTCTCGGTCTTGACTTCTTCGGCGAGTTCACACTCCATTACGAACGGAAACTCGTCGATAATCGGAGCGTTAACGTTCTTGCTCTTTTCGGCGTGATAGCCTGTTCTCTCGAATTTATCGCTCATCTTATTGCCTGTAGCGATACCTACGAAATCGGCTACATCCATATGAGCCTTGTCGGCGATACTTACGGTAAACGCCTTGGATTTCAGGATATTCTGAGTGGTTTTATGACCTTCGCCGATGAAGAGAGCTATCTTGTCCATAGCGCAAATCATTCCCCAAGCCGCGTTCATAACGCCGACCTTTCCGTTTTCGTCGTAAGCCGCTACCATAAGCACAGGCATAGGATATACGCCCGGTACAACTCCTAAATCTTTTTTCATAGTTTTACCTCTTTCTAAAATTATTTTATCCTTTAAACGACCTTATAGCCGGCGTTTAAAAGAGCTTTTTCCGCGTTAGTAAAATTCTCCGCTTTTACGAGAATATAGTCCGTATTATAGGTAGATACCGCGAAAATTCCGATTTTATTCTCGGCGAGTACGGTAGATATTTTCGAGAGTATACCGATTAAGGAAAAGTCCAATACCCCCTCGATTTTAAAAGCTTTCCAACCGTCTTCCCTCTCGATAGTATCGGCGGGCGTATTTTCGGTTAAACACACGAGCGATACTTCCTCGTCGGTTTTAGCTATAAAGAAAAGCTCTCGGTTTAAGTCCAAGCCTTCCGCGGATTTAACCTTACATACTGTTAAATCATAATCTAGTTTTTTCAGTTCCATTTTACTCTCCGTTAAACTTATTCACGTATTATAATATCAAACTTTTTAAAAGATGTCTAGAATTTTATAAGAATAAAGCTGATAATTTTGTCGGAATAATCATTTGAAATAAAATTAATATCGTGATATAATATACACAACGAGTAGCGGTAACGCGTAAGTCCGGTTGAGGGCTTACGTGTTTTCTTTTTTTACGGAGGTAATTATGGAGAACAATTCTTATTTAGCCGAAGAAAAAATCGGCAAGCTTATGCGTAAATACGCGGTACCGTGTATTATATCGCTTTTAGTCGGAGCGCTGTACAATATAGTCGACCAGATTTTTATAGCTAACGCGGATTATCTCGGCTCATTCGGCAACGCCGCTAACACGGTAGTTTTTCCGCTGACGGTAATAGCCCTGGGAATCGCGGTTATGATCGGCGACGGATGCTGCGCGTTTGTCAGTATATCGCTCGGAGCTAAAAATCAAAAAAACGCGTCTTTAAGCGTCGGCAACTCGATTCTGCTGTGTGTAATAAGCGGAGCGGTTTTAACCTTGGTTTACCTTAT
>JAHKZS010000177.1 GCA_020626545.1 bacterium | reverse complement strand
GATTAAGGTGTTAATCGCGACGTGATAAATGACAATAGAAGGCTGTCAAACTTATAGTGTGACAGCCCTTTTGATGTTATTTTGATATTACTATAGGATTAATAATTCTCCTCGTGGATTTCGAAGAAGCTCTGCGGATGGGCGCATACGGGGCAAACCTCGGGAGCTTTTGTACCGACTACGATATGACCGCAGTTTCTGCATTCCCAAACCTTAACCTCGCTCTTTTCAAATACCTGAGCTGTTTCAATGTTGTTGAGAAGCGCTCTGTAGCGTTCTTCGTGCATTTTCTCGATTGCGGCAACGCCTCTGAACTTCTCGGCTAATTCGTGGAAGCCTTCTTCGTCGGCGGTTTTGGCGAACTCGTCGTACATATCAGTCCACTCGTAATTCTCGCCGTCGGCGGCTGCTTTGAGGTTCTCGGTAGTTGTGCCGATACCCTGAAGCTCTTTAAACCATAATTTAGCGTGTTCCTTTTCGTTATCCGCTGTTTTTTGGAACAGGGCTGAAATCTGCTGATAGCCCTCTTTCTTAGCTACGGAAGCAAAGTAAGTGTACTTGTTGCGGGCCTGAGATTCGCCCGCGAAAGCCGCTTCTAAGTTCTTTTCGGTCTGTGTACCCGCGTAGGGATTCTTTTTAACATCTGACATATTATTTCTCCTTAAATTATATTTTTACCTTGAATTACGTTTCGTTCTTCAAGTTGTCTGTTGATGTAGTTTAATACACGCTTTTTATCGGCGCTCCACAAAGGAGCTATAAGCGTTCTTTTATCGCCGTCGCCGGTGATTCTATGAATAATTACATTCTTCGGCAGAAGCTCAATACTTTTGCAGATTAAGTCGGTGTATTTTTCGAGTGTGAGAACCTCAAATTTGCCTTCTTTATATTCTGTTTCCAAATCGGTATCTTTTATTATGTGTAAAAGCTGGAGCTTTATTCCGTCAGTGAGCTTGCCGACATATTTGACGGTATTGAGTATCATTTCTTCCGTTTCATACGGCAATCCGATTATAACGTGAGTTACAACAGTTACTCCGATTCTGTGTAAATCTTCTACAGCCTTATCGTAAACAGACAGGGGATAGCCCCTGCGAATATACTCGGCAGACTTTTCATGAATCGTCTGTAAGCCGAGTTCTACCGTTACGGGTTTAATTTTGTTAATTTCTTTAAGAAGATTTAAGACATTTTCACTTAAACAATCCGGCCGTGTAGCTATAGAAAGTTCGGCAATATAGTCGGGTTTAATCGCCTTGTAATAAATATCTCTTAGACACTTTACGTCGGCGTATGTGTTTGTAAACGGTTGAAAGTAAGCTACATACAAATCGTCTTTAGTTTTTGATTTAACACGGTTTTTAGCGAGGTTTAGCTGGTTTTCGATATTGTTATCAAATTCGCTCGAAAACTCGCCTGAACCGCCTTTTCCGCAAAATATACAACCTCGGGTGTCGAGTTTTCCGTCACGGTTAGGACAGGTCATCCCGCCGTTAATTGAGAGTTTGTATACCTTTTTACTGTATTTATTTTTATAATATTCGTTTAAAGAATTATAATGCTTCATTTGATATTAATTCTATTATTTGTTATAATTAAGATGGTGATTGTATGAAAGTTTTACTATTTAATATTGAAAACAAAAAATCTATTGAGATTAAAAATCTCTGCCGCAAGCTGAATATCGAGTACACAGACGTTGATAAGAGCGATTTTGGTTATAAAATTGAGTATATTTTAAACCTCAGTGACGATAAGTCTTTTATCGAGAATTCCGATTTCGACGGCGAGATGTTGCTTATGGTCGATTTAAGCGAGGGGATACTCGATTTATTCCTTTCGTTACTCAGGAAGAAAAAGTGTACTGTGGCATTAAAAGCCGTTCTCACCGAAACTAACCGCAAATTTACGTCGTACGAATTGTACTCGGAGATTTCTAAGGAACACGAATATATGCAAAAAGGCGAGAGGTTTCATCAAGCGTAAAGCCTGATATAATCCATAAATTTTCTGTAGATTTTACCCTCGAGTTCCTCAATATCTTTGTCAATACCGCCGTTAAAGAACAGCTCGTTGTGACAGCTCAGCGCTCTGTACATAGAGATTACATAGCCTCTGATTCTATCCTGAAGCTCAGGGCTTAATTCGTTGCCGTTTGATAAACCCATATAGAGATGTCCGTCGTGAATTTGTGCGGGGAGTATTTCTCGAATGTTTTCGAATCTGTTTATACTTTTTACGCTTTTATAGAAGTCTTTTATAGAAAACTCGTTTTTGTCCTTAAAATCTGTATTTTTATCGGCGATTTCCTCACATCTTTTGAGGTCGAAATATTCGTCGGTCATATATTTGTAGAGATTGTGACGGTTGATTTTAAGAACTTTAAACAGGCGGATATTGTATAAAGCGTTCTCAAGACACGACAACGCGGACATTATCATATTGTTGTCGAGCTGAGCCATTGTATTAAAGATATTTTGATAAATACTTTTGTTTATAAGTATAAGCGTGAGCTTTTCCTGCTCGGTATATTCCTCCATAATGGTCGGTTCTATGAGATACTGAGCCGTAAAGCCGTATAAGCTTCTTACATAGTTCTTTAAATCTTTGTATAAATCATTTAGAAAATCAGCGTTTTCAATTGTAAAAGTAAACATAATTATCACCTTTTATAGTATAAAATAAATACTTATAAATTGCAATATTAATTGAGAATATTTGACATTTGTAATTATGGGTTGTTATTTTAAACGTTTTATAGTATAATAAAATTTAATTTTTAAAAAGGATATGAAAAAATGAAAAGATTAAAAATTATAATTATATCGTTAATGCTATCGGTACTGACTATTACCGGCTCAGTTACCGCCGGAGCTATGAAACTTACCGATGTCCCAAAGAATGTTGATTATCATTATGGGCTTGATGTTTCTACATGGAACCGCAGCCTTAATATGAAAAATATTAAAAACGCCGGTGTAGAGTTCGCGATAATCCGTATCGGTTATTATAGAAAATCTGGCGGTTATCTTGACGTAAGATTTAAAGAGAACGTAAAAAAATGCGTAGAGAACGGTATTGAGTTCGGAGTGTATGTTTATTCCTACGTTTACTCTAAGAGCGATAATTTAAAATGCGCGAAATGGGTTCATAAGCAGTTAAAGGCTATGGGTAACTACTGTAAGGATATTGATACAATCCCCGTGGCTTACGATATAGAAGATAAAACCCAGACCAAAGCTGTTTCCAAAGGTAAAATCTCTCGTACATATCTATATCAGAGCGTATGCAAGTTCTCCGATAAAATAAAGAGCTACGGTTATATACCTGTTGTATACTCGTTCCAAGGCTTCTTTATGAGTTATCTCGATATAACTAAGCTTCAAAAAAAAGGATATAAAATCTGGTACGCTCAGTGGCCGTATCTTTATCATCTTACTACTAAAGAAAAAAAGGTAATGTATAACGATACTATAGCTGATATATGGCAGTTTTCCGACGCGCTGACTGTCGGCGGTAAGGTTTTTGATACTAACGTTTGTTACGATGATTTTTATAATTATAAAAACGAGGATTCCAAACTTAAAATTAAGGAGTTTAAGAACGCTTACGCTCTCGGGAACAAAACCAGTGTAAAACCGTCGAGCTTTAAGGTTTACAGCGGCTCTAAGCTATTAAAAAAGGGCACCGACTATAAATTAATTTACTTTAAAAATACAAGAGCGGGTAAGGCTAAGATAAAAATAATTCGATATAAGAATAAAAAGTATCTTGAAACAAAGACCTTATTTTTCTACGTAAAGCCTGCTATTCCACAAAAACTTAAGACAAAGAGCTATTTACATAAAATGGATATTTTCTGGAAAAAATCAAGCGGAGCGAGCTACTATGAGATTCAGGAAAAAGACGTAAATGACGGTAGTTATAATACTATTGATGTTGTAAAGACTAATTCTTATACCAATACGGACCTCGATTCAGGCAGTAAAATTGATATGAGAATCCGCGCGGTTTACGACAAAAACGGTAAAGTCTATAAGAGTAAATACGCTTATATTTCAGATTATACCAAGTATACTAAGGTTAAAATAGAGTCGGTTACTTCCGAGAAAAAGAATTACGCTGAGGTAAAATGGACTCCTAAAGCCGAAAACGCTGTCGGATATGAAATAAAGTATTCGACCGATAAAAACTTCTCTAAAAACGTTAAAATTAAAACGGTTTCGGGAATTGACGTTCCTTCTGCGAGTATAAAATTAACCTCGGGTAAAAAGTATTATTTTAAAGTCCGAGCTGTTAATGAAATAGATGATGTAAAGATATATAGTAACTTTAGTGATATTCTGAATGTAAAAGTCAAATAATTTAAAAAGCTGGTTCATTTTGAACCAGCTTTTTAAATTTATAAAAAATTACTGTATGAAAGCGGACGCATTGATTACGCGCGTTTTCTTATGCTTGTTTACCCGAGTAATTATGAGCTTTATCAAGAAGCATATCCTTTACCTTCATAAGTCTTGTACGGCTGCTTCTGTCGTTTTCCTCGAGTTTCATACTTATGTATTTAATTGTATCCTGATATCTCGGGATCATTACGTGTTCGAGCGAGTTAACTCTGCGTCGTGTTTTCTCAATTTCAATCGACATCAACTCACAGCTCTTTTCGTACTGGGCGAGCTTTATTAAATCGGGAAGTACATTATTGAGGGATGTAACAGCGTCATCAAGCTCAAAGGATGTAAAAGCGAATCCGTAGGGGAATATATCTCCGTCGTCGCTTGTACGGGTGCTGTATTCGTAATCGGGAATCTCTACGCTCATTACGTTTTTGATATTTTGTTCTATGTTTATCTTCTGTTTAGGCGACATAAGCGACGCGTCTAATGACTCTTTAGACATTACCGCGCTCGCGTTAACAAAATGATAGTTACAGCTTTTAAGCTCTTTTTCAACTTTTTCTCTTAAATCCCTGGTTTCTCTTATAAGATCGAGAAACTGCCTCATTAACTCGTCACGCTTATCTTTAAGCATCTTATGTCCGCGCACCGCGGTTACAAGCTGTTTTTTCAGCTTAGTAAGCTGCATACGAGTTGGATTTACGTTCATTACTGCCATAATAGTACCTTCAATAATGTTTATTGTTTTCCGTAGAATTCGTCAAGCATATCGTCTTTAATACGTTTGAGCTCGCTTCTCGGTAATATCTCAAGAAGTTTCCAGCCTATATCGAGAGTTTCCTCAATAGAACGGTTAGCGTCATAACCCTGGGATACATACTCTTTCTCGAACGCCTCAGCGAATTCGGCGTACTTTTTATCCATATCGGTAAGAGCCGCTTCTCCGAGAATTACCATAAGCTCTCTGGCATCCTTGCCTCTAGCGTAAGCCGCGAAGAGCTGGTTCATAGTAGCCGCGTGGTCTTTTCTTGTACGGTCGGGACCTATACCTTTATCCTTGAGTCGTGATAAAGAGGGGAGAACGTCGATAGGCGGAGTAACGCCTTTTCTGTAGAGTTCACGGGATAATATAATCTGCCCCTCTGTAATATATCCGGTAAGGTCGGGGATAGGATGAGTTTTATCGTCCTCGGGCATTGTTAAAATCGGGATGAGTGTAATAGATCCGTCTTTACCTCTTAATCTACCTGCCCTCTCGTATAATGTAGCGAGGTCAGTGTACATATAACCGGGATATCCGCGTCGTCCGGGTACTTCTTTACGGGCGGCGGATACCTCACGCAACGCGTCGGCGTAGTTTGTAATATCAGTCAGAATTACGAGAACGTGCATATTTAAGTCAAACGCTAAATACTCGGCTGCCGTAAGAGCCATACGAGGTGTAGCGATACGTTCAATAGCAGGGTCGTTAGCGAGGTTCACGAACATTACTGTTCTGTCGATAGCGCCTGTCTCTCTGAATGATTCTATAAAGTAGTTACTCTCCTCGAACGTAATACCCATAGCCGCGAATACAACCGCGAACTGTTCATCCTTACCTCTAACCGTTGCCTGACGCGCGATCTGAGCCGCAAGCTGAGCGTGAGGAAGACCTGACGCCGAGAAGATAGGAAGCTTTTGACCTCTAACTAGAGTATTAAGTCCGTCGATAGCTGATACACCTGTTTGAATAAATTCCTGGGGATAGTTTCTCGCCGCGGGATTCATAGGCGTGCCGTTAATATCCATTCTCTTTTCGGGAATAAGCGCTGGACCGTCGTCGATAGGATTACCGAGACCGTCGAATACTCTCGACAGCATATCCGGAGATACGGGAAGTTCCATAGAACGACCTAAAAATCTAACCTTAGAATCCGCGAGATTAATACCTGAAGCCGATTCAAAAAGCTGTACTAAAGCGTTGCTGCCGTTAACCTCAAGAACTTTACATCTTCTGGTTTCTCCACTCGGGAGTTCAATTTCTCCGAGTTCATCATATTTAACGTTATCAACGTCGCTTACCATCATAAGAGGACCTGCTACCTCTTGTATTGTACGATATTCCTTAGGCATCAGTCATCACTCCTTTTCAGTACATCTTCGATTTCGCTAACAAGCTGAGATTCAATCGACTCAAACTCGCTTTCAATCTTATCTTCGGGCTCGTATTTATATCGTCCGATACGCTCGCGCACAGGAAGATTTACGAGCATTTCTATATTAGCTCCGTTGTTTAAAGCCTCAAGCGCCTTGTCGTAGTAGCTTAAAATTGCTCTCATCATAAGCACCTGCTTTTTAAGAGAGGTGTATGTATCCGTGGGATCAAATGCGTTCTGATGTAAATAGTCCTCTCTGATAGAGCGTGAGGATTCGAGTTTTAATCTGTCGGGAGCTGAAAGAGCGTCCATACCAACGAGGTTTACGATTTCCTCTAGCTCGGCTTCGTCCTGAAGTAACGCTAGAAGACGT
>JAHKZS010000176.1 GCA_020626545.1 bacterium | reverse complement strand
GTTTTGTAGTAACTGTACTCACCGTTTCCGTAATAGTAGAACCATTCGCCCCTATAAGTATATCTGCCGGTAAAGACGTTCTCATCATAGTCTTTGGGGTTAATTACAAAAATCTTTCCGTCGAAGCCCTCTTCTTCAGGAATACCATTGGGATAGAAGCCGTATCTATCTTCGCCTGGATCATAATACTCGTGAGTAATATCCTGAGAAGATATGCTCATGGAATAATAAGGCTGAGAAGAATCCATACCGCCGTCTACGAGATTGTTCCAAATAATCTTACCTGCTGACTTAGGAACTTCAGCCTTAAAGATATTGGGGTTACCGTCCACTGTTTCTGTAACAGCGTATCCGGGCCATGAGCCATAATCCACCCCGCTCAGATATTCGTTACAGCTATAAGGGCCGTCCCACCAATAGATACCTGCGGCGAAATATCCGCCGTCTCCGTCAAATCTCTTTGTTACGGGATTGTAGTTATAATATTCGTTATACTGATTCCTCCAAGACTCCGGAACATAGAACATAAATGTATCTGTTTCTACTTTTCCATCTGAGTTAACAACATCCGTAATCAGAGGCCTATGTCTGAACGGTTCAAGATACGTAACTTTTGAGAAGTCCTCGGGTTTCTCATCGTTAGGACCGTAAACTGTAGCGATTACAGCTTCAGGATCTGTACCTTCCTTAGTAGGTCTGGAAGCGAGGAGCTTGAACTGGAAGAATACTGTAGAACCGTCTTCAGCAACAGTAACCTTAGTGTTGTTGCCCATTCCGCCCGGATGCCATGTGATAGCGCCGGTCTCGCTTACGTAAACTACCTTGAATACATAGATGTCAGGACCTTCGTCTGTTACGTTACCAGCAGAAGCCTTGATGTTCTCGAATACCTGATAGTATGTCTCGCCGTCAGCAGATAATGCCATGGGCTCGTTGTACTCCCAAGGCTTATCCCAGCCCCACTCAGCGCCGCATACTTCCTCAGAACCTACAACATAGAAACCAGGAACGATAGGTTTAGCAGGTGTTGTGGGAGTAGTATCGGGTGTGTCAGGTGTATCGGGAGTAGCAGGTGTGTCGGGTGTGTCAGGCTTGGGAGCCTCTGTGGGCTCTACAGGAGCAGTTGTCTCCTCTGCGGGAGCAGTTGTCTCCTCTACAGGAGCAGTTGTCTCCTCAGCGGGAGCAGTTGTCTCCTCAGCGGGAGCTGTTGTCTCCTCAGCAGGAGCAGTTGTCTCCTCGGCAGGAGCAGTTGTCTCCTCAGCGGGAGCAGTTGTCTCCTCAGCAGGAGCTGTTGTCTCCTCAGCGGGATCAGCGAGTGTTACCTCGTATGTAGCGCCTGTCTTTGTGTTGTAATCAAAAGCAGAAAGGTCTAACTTGAAAGTAACATCCTTAGCAGAATCGAGATAGAGACCAATGTTCTTACCGTCGAAAGTAAGATCACCGCTTAAATCTTCAACGCCTTCTGAAGCTGCGCCCCAGTTAGCTGCCCAAGAACCGTTAGCAGCGAACTTGTAAACATAGTCGCCTGCAGCAACATTATTGAATGTTACTGTGTAAACATTGTCTTCGCCTGCCATCTCAGCAGCGTCAGCAAAGTCCCAAGTTGCGCCGGGAACAGTACCCATAAGCTGAATCTTTTCAACTGTAAGACCTGTCGGAGCAGATACATATGTACCTGAGAAGCTGATCTCTTTAGTCTCAGCGTTGAATGTGATTGTGAGATCACTTTCCTGTGATACTACGATATCAACGTTATTGCCGTTAACACCGTACCACTCGCCGTTCTCAACAACCTTGAACTGATAGCTGCCTGCAGCAACTGCATTATAAGTAATGCTTCCCTCTACAAGTGTGTTATCAGCGTCATAGTTACCATCCCAGTCACAGTTCGGGAGAGTACCTCTTACTACTGTAGCGCCGTCCTCAGCAAACGCAGCAACTGTGAATACAGATACTAACATAAGAGCCGCAAGAACAACCGCTAAAGTTTTCTTGAAAATTCCCATTGGTAATTTTCCTCCTTAAAAATATTTTCGGTATTTAAACCTATATAACATTATAATGTATAATTAAAAATAAATCAATGTTAAAAATGTAAAAAAATATCGAAATATTTTATACGATTTTAACATTATAACGAAAAAACCGTTAAATTATTTTATTAAAGAAAAAACAGGGCCGTAAAAACAGCCCTGTAGTTATATATTATAGTATATAGATTATTCGGAATATGTCTGTACGCTCTCAAATTCCTTCACAATTTCGTCGTTAGGCTTTTTGGTTATAAGCGATACGATAACCATAATCACGAGAGCGACGGGGAAGCCTACCGCTAAGGAGTAAAGTCCTGTAGCGTTGCCGATAGTAGAAAGTCCGTCGGCTGTGCTTATCATCGGGATATAGTCCCAAACGATAACCGTTAAAGCGCCGCTTATCATACCCGCCATAGCGCCCGCGGCGTTACTGCGTTTCCAGAACAGCGCGAGAAGTACAACAGGGCCGAACGCCGCGCCGAAGCCTGCCCAAGCGTCCGATACAAGTCCCATAATACTGGAGTTCGGGTCGATAGCGATAGCGAACGCGATAACCGCGATTACGATAACCGCTACTCTGCCTATCATAAGCGCGTTCTTTTCGGAAGCGTCCTTTTTAATAGCACCCTTGTACATATCCTCGGAAATCGCCGAAGCCGTAACGAGAAGCTGGCTGTCCGCTGTACTCATAATAGCCGCTAAAATACCGCAAAGGAAGATACCGCCTATAAATATAAGCACGAAGTTGTCCGTGAAAATCTGCTGAATCATTCTGATTAATACGGTTTCGCTTGTAGCGTCTGTAAGGTTTGATGTTACAAAAGCGCGTCCGAGTATACCGATAAAGAAAGAAGCGACGAACGCGAGCGATACCCAGATAATAGCGATTGTACCGGACTTTTTAATCTCTTTTTCGCTTTTAACCGCCATAAATCTAACGAGAATATGAGGCATACCAAAGTAACCAAGTCCCCAAGCTAAGCCCGAAATTACGTTGCTAAACGGGATAGGCTGGTCGTTTACGGTAAACGGATTTACGAAAGAAGCCGCGTTTGTAACGCCGTGTTTAGCGAGGTTAGCGTCGAATCCGCCGTTGCCCGAGATAATAGCGTAAGCGATAATCGGAACAGTTAAAATAGCTACGAGCATTAACATACCCTGGATTAAGTCGGTAGTACATACAGCCTTAAATCCGCCGAGTAATGTATATACGAGAATTACTACAGCCGCGATAATAAGTCCGATAAGATATACCTGAGAGTAGTTGTCGTCGTTGCCGAAGAGTGTAGCGAAAAGCTTAGCTCCGCTCGAGAAAGCCGACGCGGTATATACCGAGAAGAATATCGCGATAATAATAGCCGAAACTATTTTTAAAGCTCCTTTGCTCTTGAATCGGTTGTCGAAAAAGCTGGGGATAGTAAGACTGTTTTCGGCTTTAATAGTGTATCTTCTGAGTTTCTTAGATACAAAAACCCAGTTGAGGATTGTTCCTATTAAAAGACCTATAGCAATCCAGATATCGCCCGAGCCCGTGAGGTAAAACGCGCCCGGGAGTCCCATAAGAAGCCATCCGCTCATATCGGAAGCCTCCGCCGAGATAGCCGCGGTCCAAGCGCCTAGACCTCTGCCGCCGAGGAAGTAGTCCTCGTTGTTTTTAGTGTTTTTTGAGTTAACAGCGCCGATTAAAATCATTATTACCATATAAAAGGCAATCGCACACAGCACTATTATGTTTGAAATACTCATACATTCCCTCCTGATTTTAACACTTTAGTTTATTAAAACATTACTAATATACCATATATATATGGATTTTGCAAATCTTTTTCATTTATATATTTTATTTCTTCTATATTATTGAATAAAAATCAATTTTGTAGTATAATTTATTCTAAGTATACTATGCTTTGTTATATGGAAGGCGATATAAAATGGAAATGGTTAAGCGTACCTGGACGGAGATTTCTCTCGATAACGCTAGGAAAAATTTTAAGCTTATTAAGGAAAAAATAGGGGATACTAAGCTATGTTGCGTGATTAAGGCCGACGGCTATGGACACGGCGCTGTGTCGCTCGCGGCGCTTTACGAAAGGCTCGGAGCGGACTATTTCGCGGTAAGCAATCTCGACGAGGCTAAGGAGCTTAGGGATTACAATATAAGCCTGCCGATTCTTATCTTAGGCTATACTCCCGTAGAAAACGCGGTTGATTTAGCCGAGCTAGGTATTACCCAGGCAGTGTATTCGCTCGATTACGCCAAGGCTCTAAGCGAGCAGTGCGAGATTAATAAAATCGAGGTAAAGGTACATATAAAGGTTGATACGGGAATGAGCCGCATCGGTTTTATGTGTCAGGAGTTTCCGAGAGATAATAATTCTATTAAAGAAATAAAAACCGCCTGCGGTTTAGTCGGCTTAAATGTTGAGGGTATATTTACTCACTTCTGTGTATCCGACAGCGATGTCGATGGAAAAGAGTTTACCGATAAACAGTACAGCAATTTCAGCCATACTATTAATTCTTTAAAAGAAAATAACATTGAGTTTAAAATCGCTCACTGTTCTAACTCGGGAGCTATCGAGGATTATCCCGAAACCTATTGCGATATGGTAAGAGCGGGCGTTATTATGTACGGCTTAGCGCCGTCTCCGATTCTTCAGGACAGAATGGAATTAGCGCCTTGTATGTCGATGAAAACAGTTATCGCCCATATTAAAACGATTAAAAAAGGCGCTTCTGTTTCTTACGGAAGAACCTTTACCGCCGAGAAAGATACGAAAGTCGCCACAGTCCCCGTGGGATACGCCGACGGCTTTATAAGAGCTTACGCTAAGGGCGGATATATGATAGTTAACGGCAAGAGAGCCGATATAATCGGCAGAATCTGTATGGACCAGACTATGCTCGATATTACCGATATTGACGAGGTTAATATCGGCGACGAGGTATTAGTTTTCGGCAGCGGTGAAAACGGCGAGCGCACCGCGGATGATTTAGCCGTGTGCGCCGATACTATTAATTATGAGGTGGTTTGTACTATCTCTAAACGTGTGCCGAGACTGTATGTAGATAATGAGACTGTAACGGAAGTGATGTATAAGATATGACGATTCTTGTAATAGACGGAAACAGTATCCTAAACCGCGCGTTTTACGGAATTAGACCGCTCACCACTAAAAGCGGTCAGCCGACTAACGCTATCTACGGTTTTCTTACTATGCTTGAAAAAATTAAATCCGAAACCAATCCCGACAGAGTGGCTATCGCTTTCGACTTAAAGTCTCCGACTTTCCGCCATAAAGCCTATGACGGATATAAAGCCAACCGTAAAGGTATGCCTGATGAGTTAGCCGCTCAGCTTGAACCGCTTAAAACGCTTTTAACTATGCTGGGATATACTCTCGTAACCTGCGAGGGCTATGAGGCTGACGATATTCTCGGAACTCTCTCCAAACAGGCTGACGATAAGGGCGTTAAGTGCTTCTTGGCTACGGGCGACAGGGATTCTCTACAGCTCGTCAGCTCCAATACCACAGTAGATTTAGCTTCAAATAAAGGAAATATTTTCTATACTCCCGAAAAGGTTAAAGAGGATTACAGCGTAACTCCCGCCCAGCTTATCGACATTAAGGCGATTCAGGGCGACAGCTCCGACTGTATCCCCGGGGTTACGGGTATAGGCCCCAAGGGAGCTACCGACTTAATCAGCCGTTTTGAGAATCTCGACAATATATATGAAAATATAGAAACTATAGACATTAAGCCCGGCGTAAGAACTAAGCTTATTAACGATAAAGAACAGGCTTATATGAGCCGTATGCTCGGCGAAATTAAACGCGATATCCCGATTGATACCGATTTCGACAGCTATAAGGTTGTAATTCCCGATGTAGACGCGGCTATCAGGTTTATGGGCTCGCTCGAGCTTTTTAAGCTTATCGACCAGCTCGGACTCAGAGATATGACCGATAATATTGAAACCGAGTCAGTTTCTAAGGAAAAGGAAACTATCGAAGTAAAAGAGGTTGAAGATTTCTCGGGAGATAAGCTGTATTTTATTCCCGAGTTCGACGGAGAGAATATCTCTATCGTGTTCGCCGATAACGGCTTTGTCGGAGTTCTGAATGATAAAGCTAAGATAGACAACCTCTTATCCGACGAAAAGGTTGAGAAATATACCTTTGATAGTAAACCGGTTTTCGCTTACGCTGATAAAAACGGTTTCGAGGTAAAAAATCTTAAAAATGACTTGCTTTTAGCGGCGTATCTTTTACAGCCGTCAGCCTCGACATACGAGCTTGACAAGCTCTGTGTAGCTTACGGATTGGATTTACCGATTACAAATAATTCCGAAAAAGAATTATACGCTTCAGTATATAAGCTTCCCGAGCTTAGTGAAAAGATTATAACTGATATTAAAGAAAAGGGAATGGCTCATCTGCTCGAGGATGTAGAAATTCCGCTCGCGAGAGTTCTCGCTAAAATGGAAAATATCGGCTTTTCTGTCGATAAAGAGGGAATAAAATCCTACGGCGAAATGCTTTCAGCTCAAATTGAAAATCTCGAGCAGGAAATTTACGCTCAGGCCGGACGTGAATTTAATATAAACTCTCCGAAACAGCTCGGAGTTGTGCTTTTTGAGGAGCTGGGATTACCCGCCAAGAAAAAGACTAAAAGCGGTTACTCGACCAGCGCCGATGTGCTCGAGAGCTTGAGATACAGCTATCCTATAGTTGAAATGGTTTTAAGCTATCGAGGCCTCGCTAAGCTTAAATCTACCTACTGCGACGGACTTTTAAAGGTTATCTGCGACGATGGCCGTATTCATTCTAATTTTAACCAGACAGAAACCCGTACGGGAAGAATAAGCTCCACCGAGCCTAATCTTCAGAATATTCCTGTCCGTACCGAACTTGGACGAGAGATGCGTAAGTTCTTCACCGCAAAGGAAGGCTGTGTACTTATAGACGCCGACTACAGCCAGATTGAGCTTCGAGTTTTAGCCCATCTCTCAGGCGACGAAAATATGATTGACGCGTTTAAAAATAACGTCGATATCCACTCAATAACCGCCTCCCAGGTATTTAATATGCCTATAGATATGGTAACGCCTCAGATGAGAAGCCGTGCCAAAGCGGTTAACTTCGGTATTGTATACGGTATAGGCGCGTATTCGCTCGCTAAAGATATTAAGGTATCTAACAAGGAAGCGGCGAATTATATTAAGTCGTACCTTAATCACTATAGCGGAATCGATAATTATATGAAAAATATAGTCGAACAGGCGAGAGAAACAGGCTACGCCGTTACAATGTTCG
>JAHKZS010000175.1 GCA_020626545.1 bacterium | reverse complement strand
GCTTTAGCATGTGGATATCCTCCATCATACGGTGAAGCAACATTAGTTTCAACTGTATAGATTGTGGAACCTTCCACAGCGTACACAAGTCCTACATGCCCCATTGTCCATGTAGAATCCTTATCTTTTACAAATACACTACCCGGTACAGGTGTTCCGCTATAATACCAATTACTTCCCGCAGGCAAATGCCCGGATTTATATTCCCAAGCGTTTCCTCTTGTTGTATCATATCCCCAGTATTGATAATAAGCTTTAATTAAATCTACACACTGGCATCCATACGCTCCATCGACATCTTTCCACCATCCCTCATTAGCTCGTGCCTTAATCCAATTTACTGCTTCAGCCTGAGTGTGGCTTGTTGAAGCTGCGGTCGAAATTTGCGCAACAGTCATCATACTCATCAAAACAAGTACCGCTAATAAAACGCTAAACAACTTTTTTGCTCTTTTCATTGCTTTTCCTCCTTAAAATAGATTGCAGTAGCTCTCAGCCAATCAGCGTTCGCCTGCGGCTCCGCTTCTTGGGAGAGCTTTGCATGGGTATTGTTACCGAAATCAAAGATTTCGACAATACATCAAAAAAAGCGCACAACCGAAGTCGTACGCCAAAAAACACATAGCTCCGATTGTCGCCAAACAAATTTTCAATATCAAGTGCAATCTACTCAAAAAAAGGGATAGCATGATACGAGCATAGTGTTTTTATGTAAAATAAAAACACTACCCCCAAATAGAGCATTATTGCACAGTATTAAATTGAAAATTTGTTGGCACTTATATTTTACCACACTCCTATAAAAAATACTCACCAAATATTTATATCAATATTTATGCACTTTTACTAGTACAGCAAAAAAGGACTGCCGAAGCAGTCCTTTCAGCTATTAATTTATCCGTTAATCAGTTCAATGAGCTTAGCTTTTACCGCTTGGGCGTCGGCTTTACCGCGGCTCTGTTTCATTACATTTCCGAGCAGCGACATAAGCGCTTTTTCCTTACCGCCCTTATAATCGGCAACGGCGTTAGGATTGCCGTCGATAGCGTTTTTACACATCTGTTCAATAGCCGAATCGTCCACTCCGCCGAGATCGCTCTCGTCGATAAATTCCATACAGGATTTACCCGTATCGAGCATTTTCTCGAGAGTTTTCTTGGCTAAGTTGTTCTGAATCTTCTTATCCTCGATAAGCTTAACGAGCTCTTTTAACTGCTTCGGAGATACCGCTACATCGAACGCTTCTTTATCCTTTTCGGTTTCAACACGTCTGAAGACAGAACCGATAATAAAGTTAGAAACGGTTTTCGGATTTTTAAGTCCGTCAACGGCTTCGTCGAAATACTCGCTTACCTTGCGGTATTTAGTGAGCAGCGCCGCGTCCTTTTCGGGAATATCGTAATCCTCGATATAACGCTGTTTCTTAGCTTCGGGGAGCTCGGGGAGAGTTTTTCTAATCTCCTCAACCTCTTCCCTGCTCGTGAGAATCGTAACAAGGTCGGGATCACGGAAATAACGGTAATCGTTAGCGTCCTCTTTACCTCTCATAGAGGAGGTTGTGTTGGTAGCGTCGTCATAACGGAGAGTTTCCTGGATAACCTTTCCGCCGCTTTCGATAACGTCTACCTGTCGCTCGAACTCGTACTCCATAGCCTTAACTATATTGTTTATGGAGTTCATATTTTTAATTTCGGTACGTGTGCCGAGTTTATCGCTGCCCTCGGGACGAACCGAAATATTAACGTCGCAGCGCATTGAGCCTTCCTGCATACGACAGTCGGAAACGCCGATAGCTCTCATGATCTGCTGGAGCTTTTCTACATATTCCCTCGCCTCGTCCGTGCTTCTGAAATCGGGCTCGGTGACAATCTCGATAAGCGGAACTCCGCCTCGGTTATAGTCTACGTAAGTATCGCCGTGAGCGTGTACAAGCTTACCCGCGTCCTCCTCGATATGAATTCTGAGGATACGGATTTTTCTTCCGTTAGAAAGCTCAATATAGCCGTGCTCGCACAAAGGCTTATCGTACTCGGAAATCTGGTACGCTTTCGGAAGGTCGGGATAACAGTAGTTCTTTCTGTCCATTTTAGCGACTTCGGCTATCTCGCAGTTAGTCGCGAGTCCCGCCATAATCGCGTACTTTACAACCTGACGGTTGAGCTTGGGAAGCGTACCCGGAAGTCCTATACATACAGGACAGCAGTGTGTATTCGGCTCGCCGCCGAACTTAGTCGTACAGCTGCAGAAAATCTTTGTATTAGTCGATAACTCAACGTGGGTTTCAAAACCGCCTACTAATTCGTATTTCACAGTTTTACACCCCACTTTGTTTCTTTAAAGTTCTCGGGAGCGGCTTTCTCGTACGCGTTAGCGGCGTTCAAGATAGTCGCCTCGCTGAATTTATTACCGATAAGCTGCATACCAATCGGCATACCCTTGTCGTTAAATCCGCAAGGTACCGATACCGCGGGAAGTCCCGCAATATTTACAGGTACGGTACAGATGTCCGTTAAATATGTTTCGATAGGATCGGAAACCGCGTGTCCCATCTCAAAGGCTGTCATCGGAACTGTCGGCGCTAAGATAAAGTCGCACTTAGTAAACGCTTCGTCAAACGCCTTTACGATAGTTCCTCTTAAATTTTGAGCCTTTTTATAATAAGCGTCGTAGTAACCCGCCGACAGCACGTAGGTTCCGAGAAGGATTCTTCTCTTAACCTCGGCGCCGAAGCCCTCGCTTCTTGTACGGCACATCATATCGTGAGTACCGTTATAATGCTCGGTCTTAAAGCCGTAGCGGATACCGTCGTAACGTCCGAGGTTAGACGAAGCCTCGGCGCAGGCGATAATATAGTAAACAGGTAAGGCGAATTTAAGCGCGGGCATATCGAAGTAAATAACCTCAGCGCCTAAGCTCTCGTAAACCTTAACCGCGTTTAAAACAGCTTCCTTAACGTCGTCGCGCACGCCCTCGAGGTACTCGCGGGCGATACCGATTTTCATACCCTTTATATCGTTATTAACGGTATCATATGTTAAATTACCCTGACGGCCCTGAGAGGTGCTGTCCTTGGGATCGTAATCGGAGATAGCGTCGTATACAATAGAAACATCCTCTACCGTTTTGGCAATCGGGCCGATTTGGTCAAGGCTCGAAGCGTAAGCGATAAGTCCGTATCTCGACACAGCTCCGTAAGTCGGTTTAAGTCCTACCAT
>JAHKZS010000174.1 GCA_020626545.1 bacterium | reverse complement strand
CTGAGAAGAAGTACGCTCACCTCGCTAAGCTCGCAAGCTTCGAGGACGCTACCTGATTTTAAAATCAGCATTAGTTTAATATTAACGCCGAATGGTTTTCCATTCGGCGTTTTTATCATATTTAGACCTTGTTTTTCGTCAAAATAGAAATAGACAATTTAATTATATTATGATAGAATAAGGTCTATGAGGTGATACTATGGATATTTTTCTGAATTTTGACTATTCAATACTTGATTTTATAGCTAATAACATCCGAAACGAGTTTCTTGACCCCGTTATGGCGGCGGTATCCCAGTTTTCCGATAAGGGAATCGGTTGGGTGATTATCGCGCTGATTCTTCTTGTCCCCAAAAAGACGCGTCCCGCGGCAGTCACGGCTTTAGCGGCTATGACTTTTGCGCTGTTATTCGGCGAGTTTGCGATTAAGAGCATCGTCGCAAGACCGCGTCCGTTTGTAACGTACGAGAGCTTTCACTCGGCGGCTATGCCGTTTACGCTAAACACCGGCGAAGCCTCGGGCTTTAGCTTTCCGTCAGGACACACAGGCGCTTCGTTCGCGTTTGCGGCTTCTATGTATAAGGTGAATAAAAAAGTTGGAGTTATCGCGACAGTCGCCGCGGCGATAGTAGGATTTTCCAGACTTTATAATTACGTCCATTTCCCGACCGACGTAATCGCGGGAATGATTTTCGGTATAATTTCGGCGATGATTTTTATATTTATTTTCAACAAATTCGGCGTAGACGATAAATTGCGCCGAATCGGCAGAAAAAAGGTGTAACATCTATGAAAAAATTTATATCTTTATTTTTAACTATACTAATTGTTACGACGGCGGTTATTGCTGTTCCCGTATTCGCGGCTGATAAAACCTACGAAAAGGGAAGCGTTGTTAAGCTTACCTTTACCGCGAATGATGTAAACCACGATTTCACGGCGCTTGAGGGCGAACTCACCTTTTCCGATAAGCTTACGATTGACGAGGACAGTGTAAAATTTCCGCACATAAGCGATATTGTGTACTCGGTTTCGGGTAATTCTATGCTCTTTGACGCTACTAATCTCGACAATTACGATATAAGCTCCGATAAAATAATTATGAGCGCGGAGTTTACGGTTAATGAAACCGCCGAAACTCTCGACGTAAAATGTGTAATAGACGATATTTATTACCGCGACGGAAAGAATTTTATCGTTCCCGAGGGAGTAACTCTGCCGTATACGCTCAAAATGTTCGAGGGCGACGAACCGCCTACAGAAGCAATGACAACCGAGCACGCTACAGCTACCCGAGCGACTGATTCTACCGAAGAAACTACCGCTCAGGTGGAGACAACTTCCTCAACCGATACCACCGAATCGGTTGAAACCACTTCCGCTACAGAACCCGCAAGCTCCACGGTAGAGCCTACCGAACCCGAAAGCGTGACTGGTGAACCTACTGAACCCGCAAGCTCAACCGTAGAACCACAGGAAACCACAGCTCCCGAAACAGTTACCGCTCCGACGGAAGCTACGACGGCTAAGCCCGCCGTTAAAAAGGCTAACCCGATTAAAGTCACTGTTAAAAAGAAAACCGTAAAAGCAAAGACTTTAGCTAAAAAGGCTCAGACCATAAAAGCCGTAACGGTTAAGAAGGCTCAGGGAAAGGTCACTTTCGCTAAGCTGAAAAGCGGAACGACTAAGAAGTATTATAAAAAGCTTACCGTAAATAAGACGACGGGTAAGGTTAAGCTCAAAAAGGGCAAGTACACTAAGGGTACAATCAAGCTCAAGGTTAAAATTTTTGCCAAGGGCAACTCAAAATACAAGTCAAAAACCATTAAGAAAACAATTAAAATAAAGGTAAAATAAAAATCGGGTCATTTTGGCCCGATTTTTGTTTGTGAATATTTAAAATTCTATACCGAATCTCGCCTGAACTCCTTTATCGTAAGGATGGCGGATTTTTTTCATCTCGGTAATGTAGTCGGCGAGAGCGAGTATACGCTCGGGGGGATTATGCCCCGTCATAACTACCTCTAAGTTCTTCGGAACATTCGATACAAATTCATAAACGTCGTGTTCGCTTATCATACCCGCCTCAATCGCGGAGAAGATTTCGTCCAAAACTATCATATCGTATTTCTCGGTGAATACCTTGGTAACGCTGTCGTCGAAAATCTTTCTGAATAGTTTAGAAGCCTTCGCCTTTTCTTCTTCGTTCATATTAAAGGTGAATTTAAGCTCCACGGGAGCGAAGCTCAGGGTAATATTTTCGGTATGGCTTAGAGTATGGCGTTCTCCCGAAAACTCCGTTTTCAAAAACTGCACAAAAAGAACCTTCATCCTGCTTCCCGCGGCACGTGCCGCAAGTCCGATAGCGGCAGTGGTTTTACCTTTGCCGTCGCCGTAATATATATGTACCATAAGCTCACCTCTCTTATTTATATAATATAACTGTTTTAAAAAATATTCAAGATAATTTCCAAAAAAATCGCTAAAAACCGCACTTTTTTTCGACGAATATTATTCGATTTTTGACGTACAATCAAATATCAGGGGCAAAACATATAAATCCAATAGGAAATTGAGGTTGGTTTTTATGTATTTAATGGAATGATAAAAAATCGTATTGACAAAACAAAAGTAGTTTAGTAAAATTAGTTTGTAAACTTAAATTGTGTAATTATATATATTAGTTGACTATATATTATGGAGGTAAGGAATTGTCGATGAAAAAATTTATTATTCCTTTTGCTTTTTTATTGGCTATAATAATTTGTGTTGCGGTTCCGGTAGGGGTAACGGCTTCGGTTGATACATCCGCGAGCGGCGATGAAGCTGTAGCTATCGCAAAACTCGAAACTCCGACAAGTGCTGTAGAGCCTGCCACTGAGCCCAGGTTAATTCCCGGCGAGGTTAAAGGCATTAAAGCGAGCGAAGTTGATTCGGATACTTTACTTTTAACTTGGGATAAGAGCGAATTCGCGACTATGTACACTATCTATCGCGCCGATGAAACTGAAGACGGAAAAATCGGAGAGTACGAAAAGTACAAGAACGTAAAAAGCAATATGTTCCGAGATACAGGACTTTCCGAAGCAAGAATATATAAATATCAAATTTTTGCGTATAGAATTACGGATAATTATATAGCTCAAAGTAAGCCCGCGGATATTTCGGTTATGACTAAGCTTGAAAATATCGACAGCGTTACTATTTCCGAGAAAACGACATCTTCGATAACTGTAAATTGGAGCGCCAGCGATAAAGCGGATAAATATTTACTATACCGCAGCGATGAAAAAGAAGACGGAACATTTAAACCGTACAAAAAGATTCGTGAGTTTGATAAAGACAGCGACCGTAATTTTACCGATAAGAACCTAATAGGCGGTACGGTTTATAAATACAAAGTTATTTGTAAGCGAACCGAAGGCGGCAACTCTGCTGTCAGCGCGGGCAAAGCTGTAAAAGGTATGACTGATATAAGCGCGCCGAAGCATTTCAAAAAGCTTAAGGCTACAGAAACCGCGATTAAGCTTGGATGGGATAGCGTAATTCACGCTAGAAAATACGAGCTGTATCGTGACGGTGTTAAGATTAAGACGCTCAAAGATACTACATATACCGATAGAGGACTGTTAAGCGGTTCGCTCCATAATTATACAGTAAAAGCTCTGCGAAAAGTAGGGAAAAGTGTTCGCGTAGGAAACAGCGCGTATCTGAACGCGTCATGTAAAATACCCGGAGACAGAATTGTTGTTTCGATTTCTAACCAGAATCTTAAAGTATATAAGAATAATAAGGTTGTATATTCGACAGCGGTTATTACCGGTGCTCCCGGAGACAGAGCTACAACAGTCGGCCACCATCATATCATAAGCCGTAAATCGCCCGCTATTTTAAAGGGTTCGTACGGCGGAAGCAGCTGGACTACACGAGTAAGTTACTGGATGGGCTTTACATACAGCGGCCAGGGTATCCACGACGCTACATGGCAGAGTGCGTTTGGAGGACAGTATTACCGCCAGGGAAGAGGCTCCCACGGATGTGTAAACGTATCGTTATCATCCGCTAAAAAGATATATGATAATTGTCACGCCGGAGAATTGGTAATAGTAAAGAATTAATATTTAAGACCGTTACGCAAGTAACGGTCTTTTAGTTTTATTATTGAATTATTCTTTTACTGTGTTATAATTAAATACAAGGAGTGCGCCAGTTCGGTGCAGATAATACAGTTTGGTGAAAGTCCGAACCCGACAAAGCTTAGCAAGCAGTCAGTACACAGCCTTGGAGCCGAAGCCGTGAGGTGAGGTTTAAGCGTAGGCAGTGGAGTGCGAGAGCCGCAATGCGAAAGCGTGAAGCGATACAGCCCCG
>JAHKZS010000173.1 GCA_020626545.1 bacterium | reverse complement strand
TCACCGAAAGCGCGTCGGATAGAGCGGTCTTAGAGATTTTAGCCATACCCTTAGCTTTCTGCCTGCACTGAGAAGTGGCAAGCGGCGGAGAGGAAAGTAAACGCTCGTCGAGCCAAACTGACTTGTCCTCCCCCTTCTTATCCTTACCGTCGGGAATAATCTTTTTAGCGAGTTTAACAAGGAAATTGGAAAACGGTAAGAGAATAACAGTTGTAACAATATTAAAAATAGAGTGGACAAACGCGATCTCAACAGGATTTATCGCTCGGTTTACAAAGCTGAAATGTAAAAGCGCGTCCAATCCGTAAAACACTACTAAGCAGATAACCGTACCGATAATATTAAACGACATATGAATCGCTGTAACCCGCTTCGCGTTTCTGTTTACGCCGATAGACGATATAAGCGCGGTCACGCATGTACCGATATTCTGTCCCATAATAATCGGAATAGCCGCGCGGTAAGTAATAGAACCCGTCATAGACAACGCCTGTAATATACCGACCGACGCCGCGGAGGATTGAATTACGCCTGTAAATACAGCTCCGAAAAGAACGCTTACAATCGGGTTGTTAAACGCGACGAGCAGATTTTGGAAGCTCTCCATCTCAGCGAGCGGAGCGACGGCGTTTTTCATAAGCTCCATTCCGTACATCAGTACGGAAAAACCGAGCATAATCATACCGACATCCTGACGTTTTTTCTTTTTGCTGAGCATAAACAGAGCGATACCTATTAATGCGATAACCGGAGAAAAATTCTCGGGCTTTAGAAGCGAGATAAAAATATTATCGCTCTCAATACCCGCCATACTTAATATCCAAGCGGTCAAGGTCGTTCCTATATTGGAGCCCATTATAACACCGACAGTCTGGTCAAGCGCCATAATGCCCGAATTAACAAGGCCTACCAGCATAACGGTAACAGCTGAACTCGACTGCACCGCAACCGTAATTCCCGCGCCTAAACCAAGGCTTTTAAAGGGATTGGATGTCATCTTGCGAAGCGTTGTTTCAAGCTTACCGCCCGCTAATTTTTCTAGGCTCTGCGACATTACATGCATTCCGAAAAGGAAGAACGCTAATCCTCCGCACAGCGTAAAAATTGAAAAAATATCCATCTACTCTACCTCACAATCGCAAATATAACAGTAGCGGCGTACATAAGCACCATAACAGCGCCCTCCGCTCTGCTTATCTTTTTAGTCAAAGAAAATACATACGTCACTACCGACACTATAATAAGAATAAACAGGTCGATAACGGAAGCGTAGTTGACCGCAATCGGATGTATCGTCGAGGATACACCGAGTATAAATAGTATATTAAAAATATTTGAACCTACAACATTTCCGACGGCAAGTCCGTTTTCTCCCTTACGAGCCGCGACAACAGAAGTGACAAGCTCGGGCAAAGAAGTTCCAACGGCGACTATAGTCAATCCTATCAGAGTTTCGGACATACCGAAAAAAGCGGCAATCGCCTTAGCGTTTTCAACAACAAGCTGTCCGCCGATAATAATACACGCAAGTCCGACGGTAATCAGTAAAATACATTTCCACACAGGCATATTTTTACCGCTATCCTCGGAAGTTTCGCTTCTTTTCGCTAAAACAATCAACGTTATAATATAGGCGGTAAAAATAATTAGCATAACGATTCCGAGCGGACGGCTTATAACTCCGATATTTTCGAGTAAATCGGTCTTAAAGAAATCGAAGCCCGAAAATATCCTGATACCAACCGCTATGAATAATCCGATAGTTATCAGGATAGAAAAAGGAAAATCACGTTTAACTATAGACTTATCGACAGGTATCGGACGAATCAACGCGCATACTCCGAGAACACATAGCAGGTTAAAAATATTGGAACCTACAACATTACTCAAAGCGATTTCGTTAGCGCCTTGTACCGCGGCGGCTGTACTTACAGCCAACTCGGGCGCGCTTGTTCCCAACGCTACAATTGTAAGCCCGATAATAACACCCGGGACTTTAAAAATCCTCGCTAAAGCGGAGCTTCCGTCTACGAAGAAATCCGCGCCCTTGATTAGACCGATGAATCCTACAATTAATAAAACGACATTCAGTATAATACTCATTCTTTCACTCCGTTAAAACTAACGGTAATATCCGTTCCCACGTTTAAAACACTTTTCACGGAGATTTCGGCGTTATGCTTTTCGGCAACGTGCTTGACTATAGAAAGCCCTAAGCCCGTACCGCCTGTCGCCTTGCTGCGGCTTTTATCCACGCGGTAAAACCTCTCGAAGATTCTCTGCCTATCCTTTTCGGGAATACCGATTCCGGTATCTGAAATCCGAATTGTGTTTTCAGATAAAATTACATCGACATTACCGCCCTGGCGGTTATACTTGACGGCGTTATCCATAAGGTTATACACCAGCTCATATATTTCGGTACGGTTGCCTTTAATAACCGCCGCCTCACCCTTTATCGTAATTATAATGTTTTTCTCGTTACAGGCTACGGCAAGGCTTTCCTTACATTCCTCGGCAATTTCAAGGAGATTTACCGTATCGTTCACCTCGTTGGAAGCTTCGGCGTCCAATTTCGAGAGCTTGATTATATCCCCTATCAAGCTTAACATTCGAGTGCTCTCAGTTCGAATTTTTCCGGCGAAGCGCTTCACATCATCTCCGCGGGCAATATCGTTCTCAATCATTTCAGCGTAACCAGATATAGCGGTTAACGGCGTTTTCAACTCGTGGCTGACGTTAGCGGTAAACTCCTGGCGCATATCCGACTGAATATTTCGCTGATATTTTATTTCCTCAATCAGCGGTACAAGTTCGGGATATGTTTCTTTTTCGTATAACGCGGGACTGTCGATAGATTTCGACAGAGCCTTTATAGGATTCAAAATACGTTTTGTAGTCTGTACGGAAATAATAACCGAAACAACGGCTATACCTAAAACTATAGCGGCTAAAATATAAAAGGAATGTCCGAACACAGAAAAAACAGAACTTATCTGAGTAGACACACGCAGAATATTACCGTCGCTTAACATTTCCGCGTAATAATAGTCCTCCACACCGAGCGTAGAAGACAAGCGGTAGTCGGTTCCGCTGCCGTTTTGAATAGCGCAACGGATTTCGGGACGGTCAAGATGATTTCCCATCTGTTTTGCGTCCGTATCGCTCTCAAAAAGCACTTTACCTTTTTTGTTTATCAGGGTAATTCTAAGATCATCAGCGTTAAAATCCATAAGCTCATCAGATGTATGAAGCTTAGGATAGCTTATTTTTAAAAGTCGCAACTCCTCTCGAAGATTATCGCGAACCTCGTCACGCATAGTGTTCTGATATACAAATACCGTAGCGGTTATGCTGACTAAAGCGGCGACAAGCCCCATATAAAACATACTTAATATAAGTTTACGTTTCATCTTTATCACTCTTTTCAAGCTTATAGCCTACGTTTCTTACGGTAACAATATATTTACCCTTATCCCCGAGCTTTTTGCGCAGAGTTTTAATATGCATATCAAGCGTTCTGCCGAGATTGTCGTCATAGCCCCAAATTCCCGCGAGAATTGCCTCGCGTGTAAAAACTGTTTTCGGCTTACTAATCAGCATTTTAAGCAGTTCAAATTCTTTATATGTCAAATCGACTTTTCCGCTGTCAACAAAAACACTGCGCTCGCTGTCGGATAACTCTATTCCGCAATAGCTGAATTTTTGCTCTTTCTCGAGGTTTCTGAGCCTTGCTTTAACACGGCTTACGAGTTCCATTACACCGAAAGGCTTACATAAATAATCGTCCGCGCCGAGGTCAAGCCCTTTTACACGGTCGAGCTCTGTAGTCTTAGCCGAGATAATAATAACGGGAATTTCAGAATAGACGAAATTGGATTTTAGTTTTTCAAGCACCTTCAATCCATCCTCGTCAGGCAGCATAACATCGAGTATTATAAGGTCGGGCAATTCGTTATTAAGCGTATTGTAAAACGACTTCGGCGATACAAATTCCTCAACCTCGTAGCCGTTCGACTTTAACGTATAACTCTCTATTTCGCGGATATTGTCGTCATCTTCCAATATGTAAATGAGCATAGGCTTTTCCTCCAATTTCTATATCAATTATAAAATATCCGTGTAAATTCTACAATATGCGCAATGTAAAATCTATGTAAAACCATTATTTAAAGCTTGCGTCAAAATAATCGAAACGCAAAAACTCCCGAGTTAAGCTCGGGAGTTAATTCTTATATGGAATAATTATTCGATTTATTTATCAGTTCTAATCCGATTATTTAATCTTATGAATCCAGCCCTCGGGAGCTTCGATTCTGCCCATCTGGATGCCTGTTAAAGTATCGTAGAGTTTCTTTGTAATCGGTCCCATTTCGTCCATACCGCTCGGGAAGCAGATTTCTTCGCCGTGATTATTAATCTTACCTACGGGCGAAATAACCGCGGCTGTTCCGCAAAGTCCGCACTCGGCGAAGTCTTTAACCTCCTCGAAGGCTACGGGGCGATGCTCTACCTCAAGTCCGAGGTACTTTTCGGCTACAATCATAAGACTTCTTCTTGTAATAGACGGAAGAATCGAATCCGACTTAGGCGTTACAACCTTATTGTCCTTAGTTACGAACAAGAAGTTCGCTCCGCCTGTTTCCTCAACATATGTACGTGTAGCGGCGTCGAGATACATATTCTCGTCGAAGCCCTTTTCGTGAGCATCTACAATCTGGTAAAGGCTCATAGCGTAGTTTAAGCCCGCTTTAATATGGCCCGTGCCGTGAGGAGCGGCTCTGTCATAATCACAAACACGAATAGTAATCGGCTTAGCGCCTCCCTTAAAGTAAGGGCCTACGGGTGTAACGAAAATTCTGAACTGATACTCGTCGGCAGGTTTAACGCCGATAACGGGGTTAGTTCCGAAAATATACGGACGGATATATAAAGTAGCTCCCGAGCCGTAAGGCGGAACATAGTCGATATTAGCGGCTACTACCCTCTCAACAGCGTCGATAAACTTTTCTTTAGGTACAGCTGGAATCTGTAATCTTTCAGCGGACTGGATAAGTCTTTCCGCATTTAAGTCGGGGCGGAAGGTTACTACGCTTCCGTCGGCAGTGGTATAAGCCTTTAAGCCCTCGAATACAGTCTGAGCGTACTGTAAAACGCCCGCGCACTCGTTGAGCTGGACTGTAGCGTCGGTTGTAATAACGCCGTCGTCCCACTTACCGTCCTTGAAATTAGACACATAACGGTTTTCGGTCTGAATATAACCGAAGCCTAAATTTGACCAATCAATATTCTTCATAGTCTTTCGACTTCCTTTCGAAAAATAAAATTCTACATTAAATTTTATCACCTATT
>JAHKZS010000172.1 GCA_020626545.1 bacterium | reverse complement strand
ATCACAGGATCATACTCCTCCCGTCAGGTTCTTCATCCTCAACGAAGCTCAGTCCGCCGAGTTTGTATGTTTTAAGCATAAAATAAGTAGCGGTAGCTTTAATTCCTTCTACGCACGAAATCTTACGCGCCACGAACGACGCGACTTCCTGCATAGTATCTCCCTTAACCATAACTGAAAAGTCAAAAGCTCCCGCCATCAAATACATAGAGGTAACTTCCTCAAACGCCATAATACGTTTAGCGATCTCGTCGAAACCCGTTTCCTTCTTGGGAGTAACTTTAAGCTCGATAATAGCCGTAACCCCCGCGTCCGGCACTTTGTCCCAATCGACAATCGCCTGATAACCTTTAATAACGCCGCTCTGTTCATATTCTTTAATTTGAGCGTTTATATAATCCTCAGGCTCGCCGAGCATAAGCGCAAGTTCTTTAGTAGTAAAACTGCTGTTCTCGCTTAGTATCTCAAGTAATTTATCCATAGTTACCTCCGTTAAATCTTTTATTCATTATACTGTCTGTAAAGACGGATTGTCAACCTTAGCCTCAATATCAGCGCAAACAGCAACAGCAATGCAGAATAAAGTATTACTGTCATTATTTACGCACAACTCATAACCTTTTTCAGCGGTAAAATTCTTTCGGTGGCTCGCGACTAAAGAATTATCGGAATCAATAATATCGAAAGAGTTTAAATCAATATCGCCTCTTATAAGCCAGGAATTCCCGAAAAAATAGCATGAAGGGGTTTTTGAGCTTGTATTTATAAAAAATTTAATATTATAGTTTCCCGAAGAAATCGAAAACGCTTTTAAGGCGGGCAAAGGAAGCCTGTGGATTTTAACAAGCGAATTCCCGCGATTATCGGATATTACGGAAGAATTTTTTGTACCTGTTACAAAATACTTATCTCGTCCCTGTTCGTTTAAAACGACGAAAAGATGGTCGCCCGCTGTTTTATCACGTTTAATATAAAACTTCATTATTCATCACCGATATTATTATTTACAAAATATACTTAGTTATAAGTAAAAAATATACCGCAAGTTTCCTTACGGTATATTATAAAACAATTATTAAAATTTTACAATAGCAAATATTCTAAATAAGATGGCGTGGAATACGATGTTTTCCTATCTTTAAATACGAGCCCATAAGCGGTTCATACTTGTTAAGATATACGCTCGTCATTCCCAACATATACCAGAACCACATCACCATAAAGCTGACGTCGTATAGCAGAGCCTTCTCAAACAGAGAATATACAAGATATCCGCAACAAAAAGCGAATAAACACGGCAAAATGTCCTGAGAACCGGCGTTTTGCCGCTTAAAGAGATTAAAGACAATATGCTTACCGAATTTAAGTCCCCATATAGCGAACAGCAAGAACCCGACTATACCTGTAGATACAATAATTGTTAAATAACCGTTATGAATATCGCTGTTATGATAGCTCAAGCTCAATGTACCGTCTAAGTATTTTTGGCTGTACTGAATAATATTACCGTTACTGATACCAAAAACAGGAGAGATCTGGAAAAGCTTAAAGCTCTCTTTTATAAGCTTAATACGACCGCTGTCTATGTTTTTATTTTCGTGAGAAAATGTTATAGCTTCTCCGCCGGAAATCTCGTTTATAGTTGCGACAGCCTGTTTATCGACCTTGTTGGCTTTTACAAGATGAGAAAAACCTCTTTGGCATACCGACCTTACCATAAACGCGGTAAAGACAACATAAACCGCCGCTAGTAAAATAGCGAAAGTTTTTATAGCGATTTGTCTTTTCTTTATTCTCGCCGAACTCGAAAAAGTTATAAACACCAACGTAAATATTACGTAACATATAAATAACGCGAACGAAGCGTTAGAGTCACATAAAATAAGCGAGAATAAATCAACTAAAAGGCAGAACGCAATCCAGATTTTACTTATTCTCGTACGTTTAGCCTTAATCAGAAATGCGGGTTTCATAACCAGATGGCAGCATACAATCGAAACTACAGAAATAAAGCCAAGAATGTTAGGATTTATATACACGCCGGTATATCTATTTTCAAAAATAATAAATTTTACCCACATCCACTCAAATTGGATACCCGACATCATAAGAATAAAACCTATAACGCCTAAAATCGTAGTCGAATAGATAACAAACTTACATACTTTGTAAAGCTCAGCGTGAGGGTTAAAACCCTTTTCGGTATGTATTCCGTAAAAAACAAAAAAACATATACTTATATGTAGTAACATCACTATATTATAGGAAAAACTTATAAAACTGGATGTTATATTAATCAATAAAGTCAGAATATTAATTCCTATAAAAGCCAAAATCCATAATCCAAATCTCAGACATCTGAAACAATGCTCGTGAACAATTTTATGATAAACTAAATAAACGCCCCAAACAAAAAGAAAGACGAGACAAACGTAAGCAGGTATCTGTAGAAAAGCTAAATTACAAAACAACAAAACAACTAAATAGCTTGTTCTGAACTTAGAGGGATTCCTTAAAAGTTCTTTAAAACCTGTCATTTATCTCACCTCCCCTATAAAAATATAAAATATACTTCTTTAATGGAATAATACTTCTTTAACAGTTTTCAACATTAAGTAAAGATCGTTTCTGAATCCGAAGGATTTTATATACAGAATATTATAATGCATTTTTTTCGGAAGAATTATACTAATATAGTCATCGTCAATATTAGTACTGGTTTCGAGCATTCTGTCCTCATTTTTAAATTTAATGCTTGCTAAACTCGTAATACCCGCGGGCATTAATAAAGTCGAATACATAGCGGGTGTATATTTAGCCACATACTTGGGAACCTCGGGTCGAGTTCCTACAAAGCTCATATCACCTTTTAATACATTAAAAATCTGAGGCAGCTCGTCAAGCCGGTATTTACGAAGAATATGACCGATTTTAGTAATACGGTTATCCCCGAGCGAAGTTACAAGCGCGCCCATTTTATCGGCGTTTTCTACCATAGTTCTGAATTTTAATATCTTGAATTCACGGTTATAAGTAGTAACCCTGACCTGTTTATATAAAACAGGACCTCTGGAAGTAAGTTTAACGGCGAGCGAAAGAATAATAATAGGGATAAATAATATAATAATTAAAAGTAATGATAAAATAATATCGAATAATCTTTTAACTATTATGCTTCGTTTTTTACCT
>JAHKZS010000171.1 GCA_020626545.1 bacterium | reverse complement strand
CTATATCTTTATTTATACAGTCGGGTAGCGTTGCGACCGCCGCCTGTGGCGGATTAAGGGAGCAACAGCGCTGTGCAAAAGTAAGGAGTACGGCGAGCACGTTCTTAGCGCGAGACGGACGACTATACTTTTGTACTGGGAATACCTTTTGCCATTCTGTCTACTCGACATTCATTCTCAATTCTCAATTCTCAATTTTCAATTCTCTTAAAATCCACCTGCGCGAGTATTACCGCGGTAAATACGAGAGCGCACCCGAATAATTCTTTTAAAGAAAGATTTTCGCCGAGTATTAAAAATCCCGCCAGTGCGGCGAATACCGACTCCAAGCTCATTATAAGCGTTGCGAGAGTAGGCGTGGTGTAACGCTGACCGATAATCTGTAAGGTATAAGCTACCGCGCTCGACATAATGCCCGTGAACAGTATCGAGTATCTCGCGGCGAATATTCCGTCCCAAGTCGGCGTCTCGAGCGTAAAGCTCGGTATCAGCATAAATATACCCGCAACCCAAAACTGCGTACACGCCATAATCATAGCGTCGGCGCCTTTTTCGAGAAAGTGGTCGATAACGATAATGTGAACCGCGAACCCTAAGGCGCAGGCAAGTACAAACGCGTCTCCCGCGTTAAGCGAGAAGTCGGATTTTATACATAAGAGGTAGAACCCCGCTATCGCTAAGACTACGCATATCCATATTTTTTTAGGCTGTTTTTTACCGAGTATAAGGCTTATAATCGGCACGATAATCACGTAAAGCGCCGTGATAAACCCGGCCTTACCGGCGGAAGTCGAGACGATTCCGATTTGTTGCAGACAGCTCGCTACCGCTAAACACAGCCCGCAGAAAAATCCGCCGATAAAAGTCGTCTTGTAATCGACAGGTTTAGACCTTCCTCTTTTCTTTTCGAAAAGCTTAAAGCCTAAAATTACGGGTATTAGCACTACAGCCGCGAGCAAGGTTCGACTCATATTAAAGGTATAAGGTCCGAGGTAATTCATACCGTCGCTTTGAAACACAAACGCCGTACCCCATATCATAGCGGTTAAAAGCAGTATTAAATTACCCTTCATATTTTTTAGCATAAAGATTACTCCGTTTCAATATCCATATGATTTTAACATATTACCTGCTTAAAAATCAACTGTAAGAAACTATGCTCCTTGACAATAGTTTTGTTAAGTGATAAATTATAACTGTAATAAAATTTCACTTTACTAAGGAGAGGTTAAATTTATGAAAAAGACTATTTCAATTTTACTCGCGGTAGCGGTACTTTTGTCAATCGCTATCCCCTTTTCGGCGAACGCTGTATCTAAAGTCACCGAATTAAAGCAGGTAGAAGCAACAGATTCATCCGTAAAATTTATATGGGAAACTGTTTTCGGTAAGGACGTAACGTACGAAATCCAGATGGGAAACAATCCCTCGGAGCTTGCTACAGTAAGAGACGTTTCTGATTTTTTCAGTTACGAAACCTTTTACAACGCGTATGAGCTCAAAGCGGGCAAAACCTACTACGCAAGAGTAAGAGCTTACTCGGGCAACGATTACGGCGACTGGTCGGATACATTAGAGCTTGTCACAGCTCCTAAGACCGTCGAGAATTTTATTCAGACAGATTGCTCCGAAACAACAGCCTCATTTAAATGGGACGCAAGCGAAGGCGTTACGTCGTATAAGCTAATCGAAAGAGTCGGTGACGCGGATAATGTACTCGCCGAGGTTAATGAAACAAGCTGTACAATTAAAGGCTTAAACAATAAAAACGAGTTTAAAAACGATTACTACGTAAGCCCCGTGCGTTCAAGCGAAACCTTTGACGCTCAGGAAAATATTGATTATATGTGGGATGTAAACAGTATTTCCGCGAGAGATCTTAAGCTCACGCCTAAAAAACCGAACGCTCCGACTATAAAGAATCTTTGGACTGCTCTTAATTTATGCGACTACGCGGTAAACGAAGTACCTTTCGCGAACGGCTATAAGTACGAGCTGTACAACGGAAGCGGTAAAAAGGTTAAGTCAGGCGACGCGGGTTCGGATGTTTACGTAAACGGCGGAGAGTTCTTCGCACTCAGAACGAGAGGTTATGTAAGCTTTACTTCCACAAATAATGTTCGCTACGGAGCTTGGTCGGATAAAAAGTATTTCGGATACAACTTCGATATTTCCGCTAAAAAAGCCAAGAACAAAAAGTCAATTAAAGCTAACTGGAAGAAATTTAAGGGAGCTTCCGATTACACGGTTTATATCTCGAAAAGCTCAAAGGGCGGATTTAAAAAGGCTAAGGTCACAAAGAAAACTTCCGTCACAATTAAGAAAATCGGTAAAAAGAAACTAAAGAAAAACTCGGCTTACTATATTAAAGTAGTCGCGAATAAAAAGGTAAACAAAAAAGCAGCGGCTTCAGTTACCGCTAAAGTAAAAGTTAAGAAATAACATAAATAACCGCTCGGATAAACCGAGCGGTTATTTCTTTTACAGAATTATTCGAACACAAACTTACCGTCTTTATAATCGCAGGTAATTTTCTTATCCTTAGTCACGGTGCCGTCGAGGATTCTCTCGGAAAGTTCGTCCTCGATTTTGCTCGTGATAGCGCGTCTGAGAGGTCTCGCGCCGTAGTTCTCGTCGTAACCCGCGTTCGCGATTTCGGTTACGGCTTCGTCGGTAAAGTCGACATCTATCTCGAGAGCTTTTAATCTCTCTTTAAGATTATCGAGCATTTTTGAAGCGATGTCTTTAATCTCAGACTGGGTAAGCTTATTGAACACGATAATATCGTCGATACGGTTTAAGAACTCGGGGCGGAAAGTATTTTTTAACTCGCCCATAACGATATCCTTGATATTCTCGTTCTCCTGCTCTTTGTTCTCGGTAAAGCCGAGGCTAGCCTGTTTATCGGTAATGAGCCTTGCGCCGATGTTACTCGTCATAATAATTACCGTATTCTTAAAGTCAACGGTTCTTCCCTGGGAATCTGTAAGACGGCCGTCGTCGAGAATCTGAAGCAGTGTATTGAACACATCGGGGTGAGCCTTTTCAATCTCGTCGAAAAGGATTACCGAGTAAGGTTTTCTTCTAACCTGTTCGGTAAAGTGACTGCCCTCGTCGAAACCTACGTATCCCGGAGGCGATCCGATTAATTTGGAGACGGTATGCTTCTCCATAAACTCGGACATATCGAGACGAATCATAGCGTTTTCGTCGCCGAACATAGCTTGGGCAAGCGCCTTACACAGCTCGGTTTTACCTACGCCCGTAGGACCTAAGAAGATAAACGAGCCTATCGGACGTTTCGGGTCTTTAAGACCTACTCTGCCTCGGCGGATAGCCTTAGCGACCGCTTTAACGGCTTCGTCCTGGCCGACAACTCTATCGTGGAGTACATCTTCCATTCTGAGAAGCCTTTCGCTTTCCTCCTCGGTAAGCTGTACTACCGGAATTCCCGTCCACTGAGAAACTATCTGGGCGATATTCTCGGCGGTAACTTCGCCTGTCGCGGAGCTTTGGGATTCCTGCCATTTCTGTTTTTCGGCTTCAAGCTGTTTTTGAACGGCTTTCTGTTCGTCACGGATTTTGGCGGCGCGCTCAAACTCCTGCTCATTAACGGCGCTTGATTTTTCGGCTTCAAGCTCCTTTACCTTTTCCTCAAGCTCTTTTAAGCTGTCGGGAGTTGTTAAGCCTTTAAGCCTTACTCTAGATGCGCTCTCGTCGATAAGGTCAATCGCTTTATCGGGAAGGAATCTGTCGGCGATATATCTAGAGGAGAGATTTACAGCGGCTTTAATAGCCTCGTCGGTAATCTTTACCTTGTGGTGAGCTTCGTAGCGGTCGCGTAATCCCTCGAGAATCTGTACCGCTTCATCCTCGCTCGGCTCGCCTACATTAACGGGCTGGAATCGTCTTTCCAAAGCGGCGTCTTTTTCGATATACTTTCTGTACTCGGTGATAGTAGTCGCGCCGATAACCTGGAAATCGCCCCTCGCGAGCGACGGTTTAAGGATATTGGCGGCGTCGGTACTGCCCTCGGCTGAACCCGCTCCGACGATAGTGTGGAGTTCGTCAATAAAGAGGATAATATTCTTGGATTTTTTAACCTCGTCTATCGCCTCTTTGATTCTCTCCTCGAAGTCGCCGCGATACTTAGCGCCCGCTATCATTCCGGTAAGGTCTAAGCTCACGATTTTTTTATCGCGTAAAATCTCGGGAACCTTGCCCTCGACTATTTTAAGAGCCAAGCCCTCGGCTACAGCGGTTTTACCTACGCCCGGTTCACCGATTAACACAGGGTTGTTTTTGGTTCTTCGGGATAGAATCTGGATAACACGCTCGATTTCTTTTTCGCGGCCGATTACAGGGTCAATCTCGCCGTTTTTAGCCGCCGCGGTTAAATCACGACCGAATTTATCGAGACCTTTCGCGTTCGGGTTATCGTTATTATGCGGAGAGTTATTGCCGACATAATCCTCGGCGGTATTGAGTACGGAGTTTAAGTTAACTCCGAGTTCGTTTAAGAAGTTATAAGCGTAGCTGTCGGTTTCCTGCATAATGCTGAAAAGCAGATGCTCCGTGCCGACGTAATTACTGCCGAGTTTCGCCGCGATAACGATCGAGTTCTGCATAACGCGCTTACTTCTCGGGGTAAAGTCGTTAGGCGTAAGCGATATGGGAACGCCTGTTCCCTGGGTTTCTTTAATTATGTTCTCAAGCTCCGAAGCGTCTAAGCCCGCCTGAGATAAGGTAGTAGCGGCTACTCCGCTTCCTTCCTTAATAAGTCCGAGAAGGAGATGCTCGGTACCGATGTAGGTATGGCCCATTTCTCCCGCCGATTTCATAGCGAGGTTTAAAGCTTTGTTGGCTTTTTGGGTAAAGTTTTTGAATTCATACATATAAATTCCTCCTTTTAATTATAATTCTATTTTAGAATTAATTAAGCTTTTTATTTAGGATTTCAGCCCTTAGAATATCTCGCTCGCGCGGCGGGATTTTTTCGTTTTTATTTACCATCATCGTCGCGGGCTGGATTTCGGTTATAAGCTCGTCTACGGTTTCGAGGCTTACGTCCTTAATTAACGACGCGTTTATTCCAAAACGGACATTCGATAAAAGCTCTAGCGCTTCCTTACAGCTTATGAGCTTAGCGGTTTTAAGAATACCTAAGCTGCGGAAGATTTTATCCTGAGTTTCCAAGTTTTCACTCATACGCTTTTCAGATTGAAGCTCCTGAGTTACAAGCTGCTGTGCGATATTCTTTAAATTTTCAATCGCCGCCTTTTCGGAGATACCGAGAGTAACCTGGTTCGAGAGCTGATACATAGCGCCCTCGGGCTCGGTGCCCTCGCCGTAAGCTCCGCGGATAGTGAGTCCGAGCTTAGAGAGGTTGCCGGCGATTCGATCTATAGCCTTGCCGCTCTTTAGCGCTGGCAAATGGAGCATTACAGAAGCTCTCATACCTGTGCCGAGATTTGTAGGACACTGGGTAAGATAACCGAGCTTTTCGTCGAAAGCGAAGTCCAAGTTCTCGTCGAGAAGTGTGTCGAGCTTGTCGGCTGTATCGTAAGCCTGCTCAAGATTAAAGTCCTTATAGAGAATCTGGAGCCTGATATGATCTTCCTCATTAATCATAATGCTCATTGTCTTATCTTTGGATAAAATAAGCACTCTGCCCGCGCTGTCGCTCATAAACTCGGGGCTCGCGAGGTGCTGTTCTACAAGCGAAATTCTCTGAGCCTCGGTTAAATCCTTTACATAAAGGATATTGAGTTCCTTGCTTAAAGGAGAATTGCTGTTTTTAACGGCTTTGATAATCTCCTCGGCTACCTCGTTCTTACCCGCGGTATTTAACCGTTGAGGAAAAGGATATTTTTTAAGATTTCTCGCGAGTCTGATTCTCGTCTGCATT
>JAHKZS010000170.1 GCA_020626545.1 bacterium | reverse complement strand
GCGCCCGCCATAAGAGCGTCGATATCGGCTCCGGCTACAGCTATCGGAAGAAGTCCAACTGCTGTGAGTACCGAGAAACGTCCGCCTACATCGTCGGGAACTACGAAAGTTTCGTAACCCTCTTTATCGGCGAGCTCTTTTAAAGTGCCTCTCGCCTTATCGGTTGTACAGAAGATACGCTCTCTCGCACCTTCTTTACCGTACTTCTTCTCGAGCATATCGCGGAATACGCGGAAAGCGATAGCGGGCTCGGTAGTAGTACCCGATTTGGAAATCATATTAATAGAAACATCCTTGCCCTCGCAAAGCTCGATAATATCAGCGAGCGCCGAGGAGCTTATGGAATTACCTGTAAAGTAAATCTGCGGAGTATCTTTAGCGAGCGCGTTATAGTTCGGAGAAGTTAAAAACTCGATAGCCGCTCTAGCGCCCAGATAAGAACCGCCGATACCGATAACGATAAATACGTCGGTATTGCCTTTAATCTTTTCAGCCGCCTTCTTAATGCGGTCAAATTCTTCCTTATCGTAATTCGTAGGAAGGTCTACCCAACCGATAAAATCGTTGCCTAAACCTGTACCGTCGTGGAGAGCTTTGTGGGCGTTTTTAACCTGAGCCTCAATGCCCTTGTACTCGTCCGAGCCTACAAATCCGTTTAAATATTTGTCAATTAATTTAGTTGACATATCTTAACCCCCTAATAAATTATACAGCAACCCTGTATAACATATTGATAAATTTATTTTATCACAAAACGGTATTGTATGCAACCCTTTTTTACACATTTAAAGTTTAGTGAGGCTTTTATAAATAGCGGAAAGCACGCTGTCGAAGCTCATTTTCTCGATTGTGTTCTTCGAGGTAATCTTACACTTCTTCAATAATTCTTTTCCGGAATAATAATTAACCTCGCCTATAGTATCCCCCGCTTTTACCGGAGCTATAATATCTTTTTTGATTTTGCACTCGGTCAACAGTTTTTCGCCGGCGGTACGCTTCACTATCATTGTTCCCGGGTTTTCACAGCGGGGATAGATAGTATCCTTCATTCCGCCTTTTACCTCGACGGGTTTTTCGGCGTTTTTCGGGAGAGTCAGCTTTTTAACGGTATACTCGGCAAAACCGTAGTCCAGCATAGCGGCGCAGTCGGCGAAACGCTTAGTACCGTTATCGCAGCCGAGAACTACCGCGATAAGCGAAAGTCCGTCCCTCTCGGCGCTCGCGCTCATACAACAGCCCGCCTCGTCGGTTGTACCCGTCTTTAAGCCCGTTATACCTTTGTAATGTTTAAGAAGCTTATTTGTGTTTACAATCTGGGTTTTACCGCCGCGGAGCTCGTCAATCCATATCGACGTATAGTCGAAAATCTTTTTGTGCTTAATCAACTCGGCGGACATAAGCGCTACGTCATAGGCGCAGGTCAGGTGGCCTTTTTCGTCGAGGCCGTTACAGTTTTTAAACACGGTATGATTCATACCAAGGGCTTTAGCCTTTTTGTTCATTTCGGCGACGAAGGATTTTTCGCTTCCGCAAAGAGCTTCCGCAAGTACAACCGCGGCGTCGTTAGCCGAGGCTACGGCGGTTGCTTTTAATAAATCGTCCACCGACATTTTTTCGCCTTCCTCAAGCCAGATATCCGAACCGCCCATCGACGCGGCGTGAGCCGAAGCGGTAAGAGTATCGGTAAGCTTTAGTTTTCCGCTGTCGAGCGCTTCCATAGCTAGTAGTAAGGTCATAACCTTAGTTACCGAAGCGCAGGCTCGTTTTTCGTGAGAATTATTTTCGGAGAGAACCTTTCGGCTTTCGGCTTCGATAAGCACAGCCGACGGCGCGCTTATATCGACCTTACTCTCGGCGGAAACCGCCGCCGTAAACGGCACGATTAATAACGCGCAGAGCATAAAAGAAATTATATTTTTTATCATAAAAAACACCTCGTTCATTTATACGAACAAGGTGTTTGATTTATTCTTTAATTTATCAAAACAACGGCGTGAGCCGAGATTCCCTCTCCGCTGCCTGTGAAGCCGAGTTTTTCCTCGGTAGTAGCCTTAACGCTAACCTGATTCAGCTCAATACCGCAAGCCTCGGCGATATTTTCACGCATAGAGATTATATAATCTTTCAGCTTAGGTTTTTGGGCTATAACGGTCGAGTCGATATTCTCGATTTTATAACCGTTCTCCCCTATTACACGACAAACCTCTTTAAGTAAAAGAATACTGTCGGCTCCCTTAAAACGCTCGTCGGTATCGGGAAACAGCTTCCCTATATCGCCTAACGCCGCCGCTCCCAAGAGCGCGTCCATTACAGCGTGCAGGAGCACATCCGCGTCGCTGTGTCCGAGAAGACCTTTTTCGTAGGGGATGTCAACTCCGCCGAGGATAAGCTTTCGATTTTCTACCAATTTATGCACATCATATCCGTGTCCGATTCTCATTGTTTATTTCTCCTAATATTCACTTTAACCTGCTCAAAATACTCTCAGCTAATAAAATATCATTCTTCGTCGTCAGCTTAATATTAGTTTCGCTTCCGATAACTATGCTAACCTTTTCGCCGAGATTTTCTATCAGCTTACAGTCGTCGGTAACCGGTTCGTTATTTTTAACCGCGCAGTCGAGAGCTTTCAGGTAAAGATTTTTTTCGAAAACCTGCGGGGTTTGTACGGCTCGAAGCGTACTTCTCACGGGAGTAGAGATAATCTCGTCTTTTTCGTTCACTACCTTTATAGTATCGGTTACGTATGTGCCGAGAGCCGCCGCGCCTGTTTCAAGCGCGCGGTTTACGACCTTTTCAATATCCTCTCGAGATATGAGCGGACGCGCGCCGTCGTGGATAGCGAAATGTGTAGTACGGTTGTCGCAAACTTCAATTCCGTTTTTAACGCTTTCATCACGCTGAGCGCCGCCCTCGGTCAGTGCCTTAATCTTTTTAAAGCCTTTTTCTTTTATTATCTTTTCAATCTCGGATTCATCAATTTTTCGGCAAACCACGACCACGCTGTCGATTATATCGGCGTTCTCGAACGCCCTTAAAGTATGGGCGATGACAGGTTGTCCGAGCAGATCGATAAACTGCTTGCTTTTTTCAAGTCCCATACGGGTAGAATTACCCGCGGCGACAATTACCGCGCTTACAAATTTATCCATAGTTATTGAAACAACGACTTAATAAAGTTCGTAATATAATCGGTTCCGAAGATAACGAGCGAAAGTAAAATTATAAAGAGAATGGCGCTTAAAACCCTGACGGTAGTACGCTTGGCGCGGGGCATCTCCTCGAACTCCTCGAGAGCCTGTCCCTCGGGAGTGTCGTCAAAAATCTTTTCGCCCTCAAGCCTAATAGCTCCGACTCCTACCGCTATATCGTAGGCTTTTTCGTAGAGCTCATACGGAACGAGTATATCGAATCCGTCTAAATCCATACCGGTAAGAACCTGGGAATTACCCGTTACCATATGGCGCGTATATGTACTCGGCACTCCGCCGTCCTCAAGCGCGGCTTGTACACGGTCACGCTCGATTAAATCGCCGCTGCAAAGATACACGGAGGTAGTTTCATCCTCGATAGTCTGTAGAACTTTTCTCTTGCAATCCGCACAAGTACAATTAATATCTGCGTCATTATAAAGTTTTTTACATTTAGGACAGTATTTCATAAACTCGTCCTCCTTGTTATATGGTAAATCAATTATAACAAAGAGGACGGAATAATTCAAGTTTAGAGTTTAGAACGATAATTTTTAATTAAAAAATATCGGCTGTGGTTGTACACCTTTTAAAACCTCGGCGGCACATTCGGGGATAGCCTCGAAATTTCCGACGAGGGATTTCGGTTTATTTATACAATCGTCCTGGCTCATCGGCACAAAGTAGATATTCTTTGTGTTTAAAAGCCCGCCGATATTT
>JAHKZS010000169.1 GCA_020626545.1 bacterium | reverse complement strand
TAAATAACACTTATATATTAGAGGAAATCAAGGCTCCTACGGGTTACAAAATTGCTAAGTCGGGTGTATTCAAAGTTAAGGACACTGCAAAATCTCAAATAATTAAAATGTATGATAAGAAGATAAAAGTTACTATTCCAACTACTGGTGGAAAAGATGAAAACAACACACTTGCCTTATCAATCATATTAGGAACTATAGGGTTGCTTTTGATGTTCTCAGGACTAGCAATCTATTTGAGAAAAAACAAAAAACAGTTGTAAAAATATTATTTTGTATTGAAAAAGGAGTGTCGATATATATGATTGTGTAAACATAAAAAACAACGCACAATAACTTGTGCGCTGTCTCCACTTAATATTCAAAAAAATTTACCGCCTATAAAACATATAGGCGGTATCTTATGATAGGAGGAAATATAGTGAAAAAATTAATATCATTATTATTGATAACCATTACTGTAATATCATCAATTGTTGTTGGAAGTGTTTCAGCGGACGCCAAAAAAAAGAAAAAAACAAATATCGGTAAAGCTAATGTATATTGTTATGCAACTAATGATGTCGTGACAGAAACACAATTATCTGATGAAACTGCACATTATTTTCCAATAAGTTATACTTCTAAAGCAGTTAAACCATCAATAAAACTCGAATATAACTCTCGAACGCTCAAAAAAGGTAAAGACTTCAAAATAAGTGCTATAAAAAAAGTTAAAGGCGCTGGGAATTACAAAAAAGTAACAGTAAAAGGTAAAGGAAGATTTAAAGGTAAAACCACCGTTTATTACGGCATTCTTCCTAAAACTAAATGTGATGTGTATATCAAAGAAAATTTAGGCTTTCTTAGTATGGATCCGTCTGCAAAAATGAATTGCTTTTGGAAAACAACAAAAGGAACAACAAGAATTTATGTATCAGTAGTAAATGGTTCAAATAAGGTACTAAAACTATTTGGTAATACAATTCCACAAAATATGTATTCTTCAAGAAATATTATAAAACATAGTAAAAAGTTTAATAAAGGTAAATACAAAGGAAAAGGATATAAAGTATATTCTAAAACAAAAAGACCTTGTTGGATTGACTCTCCACATGTAACGGTTAAAACAGAAACAAAAACTTGGTGGCTTTATCGCGTGGATGAAGATTTGTTTAACCTTGGGGATATAAAAAAATACGTAGTAAAGGAATAAAATTGTAAAAACGATTGTTTTCTATCCAATTGTGTTAAGAGAAACTCTGTTGTTGTAGAGTAGGGAAATATTTATTTTAAGCGGGTTAGCCATACCATTACCTACCATCTCTTTACTATATATATTATACCATAACGATAGCGTTATATCAATAGGCATAATGCACAAATATATAACGCTATCTTTATACAACTTGTATATTGTTAGCGTTATATTTTTTATGATATAATAGCTTTCGTAAAGGAAACGGTGGCGGCTGTTTCTGCTCCCTTGATGAAAGGGGGTGTTTATATGGATATGACCGATATTATGTACTTATTATCGTTCGCAGTTGTGCTTATAGCTCTATGCGAAGTCATTAGATATATAAAAAAGAAGTAACCGCCCTGTAGTGACGCATAGGGCGGTTACTAAGTAATTGCTTAAAAGCGGAACGGTCAAAACCGTTTCCTTTCACCTATATATTAGCACGATAATAACTGATTGTCAATAAAAAAGGCGGTGAAAAAATGTCCGTTAGTAACGCTCAAAAAAGAGCAACCGCAAAATTCGAATCAAAAAATTATGATAAAATTCTTATTAGGCTAAAAAAAGGCGATAAAAAAAAGATACAAGAGTACGCTACAACTCATAACGAAAGTATTAACGGTTTTATTCGTAGAGCAATTCAAGAAACAATGGAAAAGAATCCGTAACATTCCGCAAGATTGTTACGGTCTTTTTTATGTCAAAAGGAGGACATAATGAATTTATTAAAAAAAGTTCTCTCGTTAATAGTATCATTAGCTATTTGTCTATCTCTTTCTATAAATACACAGGCAGCGGAAATAACAAAAAACGGTTCAGCTCAAGCGATAGACAACAACTATCTGTCAGCAAAAGAAGAGAAACAACTTTCAAAAAATATTCCTTCTTCTTATAACTCCAAAGAATTAGGTTATGTAACATCTGTTAAAAATCAGAAAAATTCAGATACTTGCTGGGCGTATAGTTCAACATCCTCGTTTGAAAGCTTGCTTCTATTAAACAATTTATTCTTCAATCCTTTAAGCGTAAAACATATGGATAAGTGGGCGACACCTGATATCAACAATTACGGCTGGCAACGTCAAGAGGATGAAGCGGGATTTACATATATACCTTTGGGTTATTATTCATCTTGGAGCGGAGCAGTTACAGATACAGAAAATAAAGTTAATCAAGGTATAACCTCCTTAGTATATCTTGGCAAAAATGATACTGAATTAATCAAAAAAACAATAATGGAAAGCGGAGCGGTAACAGCTAATCTCGCTATTAACTCAAAAGCATATAGTAAAGATAGTAACAGTTACAACCTTGGAAGAAAGACAAATAATATTGAAGGACATACGGTTTCAGTAGTCGGTTGGGATGATAACTACAGCAAAGAAAACTTTACTGGTTCATATACTCCGATAAACAACGGAGCTTGGCTATGTAAGAACAGTTGGGGAGAGAATGTAAACTCTATAGGCGGTTATCTGTGGGTTTCATACGAAGATAAATATATATTCGATAATGATACATTCTCGCCGTCATATGGGATTAAAGATTTTATCAATATATCAGACAATATTAATCTTTATCAAAACGAAAAATACGGCGCAACATATGAGTTTGAATACCTAAATGACGAAGCCCAAAAAATCATTTATTTTAATGTCTTTGATTTTTCAAAAAATGGTAATGTTTTAAATAAGATTGTATTTGAAACAACAGCCGTAGGAGCTTCATACAAGACGTATTTTGTGCCTATTATGGATGAAAAGCCAACATTAGAAAAAAGATGCTGGCAAGAATTATCAAGCGGTACAGTGGATTATGCGGGATATATATGTGATAATGTAAAAATTGTTGCTCCGCAGACCAAGGGCGCCGTTGCCGTTGAGATTGATACAACTAACTGTAGCTCAGTTAATTCTATAGGTGTTGATGAATGGCTTACCGATACTAATGACGTTCTTTTATTTAAAGATAAGCTTGAGCAAGGTCACAGTTATGTGTTATATAACAACAATCTCGAGGATATAAAAGACTTCTATAAAAATAAATTAAATGATAAAATAGGCGGTAACTTAGTAATCAAAGCCTTAACAGACGAAATATACAATATTAATTACGGCGATACAAATAGCGATGGTAAAATTAACATACGGGACGCCACTGCTATTCAATATGTATTGGCAAAAAAATATGATCTTAACATCTATCAAAAAGCGAATGCTGACATAAATCAAGATGGTAAAGTTAATATACTGGATGTAACTAAAATACAAAAAATTCTAGCAAAAACTGAATAAAAAAGGTTGACACTTTCGTGTCACTTATGGTAAAATATAATTGTAAATCTTTAAGTATGCCTAAAGAAAAGCTTGATTTATTTTCTTAATAGTGCTACAATAGATTTGAAGTTAAATTGTGAAGGCAATTTAATATTTTTCCTACTAAAATAAAAAAGGGGAAGCCAGTGTTCGCACTGGCTTTTTCCTTTATACTTGATTTTCTTAAAAATATAAGTTATAATTCAAACGTAGAGTGATTTGCTCTATGTGAATATTTAGAATGTAAGCGGAAGGGCCAACTTGTATAGTTGGTCTTTTCGCTTTTTATAAAAAGCAAGGCATCCTAACGGGTGCCTTTTCCTATTTCAAAGGAGTGAAAAAAGATGCTAAAAAAGAGAAAAATCAAATTACCGACTATAATTCTTGTATTATTGATAGCTTTATTATTAGGTACTCAAGTAGTAAGAGCATATCCTCTTACGTATGGATTATCACTAGGTTCAACCACAGGAGGAAGTTGTTACTGTGAAGCGATTGAAGTAACAGGAGAATCGAGGTATAAGTTACACGCAACAGCTTCTTACGGTTATGAATTCTCTCATTGGGATTTATCGGATAATACAACAATTATATGGGGTACAGGAAACGATAAAGATATAGAAGTTATATTAAGCCAAAACGCTCGAGCGGTCGCTAACTTTAAAAGCAATAACACCAATGGAGGTACTTACAAGCAACAGAAGAAAGAACCTGCACAAGTTAACGCGGCTATAAATACGGTAAGCTCAGACAACATTAGAGAACAAGCATCAAATTCAAATACAGCCAAAATGATAGCGGCTATATGTCTTGCGGTTGCTATATTTTTATTGCTGTCTTTTTTATATAGATATTTAAGAGGATACGTAAGGACAAAAAAATTCATACGGAGAAAACGATTATAAAAAGGAGTGTAAATAATTGAAAACCATAAGAAAAACAGTATCAATAATACTGGCTGTTATGATTCTATTCTCAATATTAGTCGTTCCTATTAACGCAATCGACACGATAGAGAATACAGAGTCAACAGTCAATTCTGAACCCACAAATAAAGATACTGAATCAAACTCAGAGCCTATCACCAGTGTCGCTCAACCTACTAAACCCATAAACAATAAAAAAAGTAAGGTAGCTTTGGGAGCTACAATTAATAAAAACACAACAGGAGCGACTGTAGCGGGCGGTACAATAGGTAACACTTATACAACTACTGATTTAAAGGATATAGCTTATGATAGCGGCGATACAGTTTCCGGCAGTGTTAAATATGAATATTTTACCGCCGGTAAAGCGAACAGTAAATACAGATACCCTAATGGTACGAATTGGTATTCGGGCAAAGTAGCCAGAATAACAATAACTATAGGAAAAACAAAAGCTGTGTGGACTGTAGATGAAAGTTCTTTAAAAGGTGACGGCGGAGTGGATCAGGGTACAGGTACTTTAATTGTATCTCGCACAGGCACCTCTCCCGATATTCCAAAATTCAAGTACAGTTCTTCATCTAATTCTGTTGCATCTCCTTGGAACGGAAGATGTAAGAATTATGATAATACTGCATACAAAGGAATTATCGACCACGATAAGGTTACTACTATCGAAATTGACAGTAGCGTAAGAAATATTAGCGAATATCTATTCTTTGGCTTTAAAGGAAAATTCAGTAAGCTATTACTACACAATTATCCTGACAGTACAGACGAAACTATTAAATATAAAGCGTTTGCTTCTTCTTCTGTTTCAAACATTATCTGGAACAGTCACAAAGTAATAGAGGGTGGCGCTTTTCACGATTGTAATTCTCTTAAAACGCTTGATTTCACTCAAAACACAAATAGCAACTCAAACTATAATCACGAGTTAAAGAACCCAACAGCTTCTACAACATCCCCTTATAATGAACAATACAATCTCAAGGAAGGCTGTTTTCAAGGCTGTGATAATCTTAAGACGGTTAAAATGGGCGGTATCACAACAATACCTAAAAAGTGTTTTTATGGTTGTACTGTCTTAAACAATATTGATTTTGGTAATGTAGAAACCATTCAAGCGTATGCCTTCTCCAGTGCGGGAAAAGGTACGGACGGTAACGGAATAACTTTAGAAATCAAAGGAAATTCCTTTAATGACAAAGGTTCCGATTCAGCCATTAGAAAAGACGCTTTTCGAAATTGTGGATATCGAACGATTAAATTCACTTCCACATCAAACAACACAAGGACAGGCGCCGGTGCTTTCTATAGTTCAGATAATTTGGTAACTGTAGAAATTGCAAGCGGTTCAAGCATAACTACTATATCTGACAACTCTTTTGAAAGTTGTGCAAAACTCAGTAGCCTAAATATATATGGTAGTAAAGTTACAACAATCGGAGCTGAAGCGTTCTGGAAATGCGATAATCTCGTAAACGGAAAAACAAGCCCTGCCGGTAATGCCAATTTATTCGGCTATACTGATAGTGCAGTTCAACCTTCAAGGAACGCAAGCAATTATAACGTACTCGAATTACCTTATACAATCTCAACAATAAGGCAAGGGGCGTTTAGAAGATGTTCTTCATTAAGAGCGTTAACTTGGAATAATATAGCAAACGTTACTCTTAAAACAATAGCTTATAATACTTTCTATAACGATTATCAGTTACAATTCTTTGCTCTGCCCGATAGTGTAGAAACTATTGAAGGTACATTCGCAAGTAATGTATCAGGAAATGATTCCAATAAATTCGGTGCTTTTAATATTGACGAAAACACCTGTAAAAGTAATAATCTAAACCATCAATTTTACTTTGCAGTCGGAAATAAGACCAGTAAGCTAAAAGTAATTGGCGATAAAGCTTTTTTCCATCCCGTAACAATGAAGAGTACAAGCGGTGAGGGAAAAGGTCTTTATTTCTGGGATAGAACTAATAAACGTAAGGTAGGCAACGAAAGCAGTGACACAACACTCTTAGTTTTTAAATATCTGAATTATATAGGCGACAGAGCGTTTATGAACAATCCTGAGCTTACAGGTTGTCTGTTGTCCGAAGTATATCTTTCGTTAGGAGAACGCTCATTTGTTAATACTAAATTAACAGATTTTTATTTTGTGTGGAATCCAAATAATAATAGCGCAGAAGCAACAGCCACTAAAGTTGCAAGTTCAGTAATTGGTTCGTCAAATTCGTTTATTAATGCTCAGTCAAGAGGATATTCTCACAGCAATTGGGAGAGTATTTTAAATAACAATGGCTATACAGGCGGTAACGCCACAATGTATACCTCGATTTATCGTTTGATAAATGACACTAATTCAGGACTTATTTCTATGTGGAGTCAGTATTTTAAAGATTTATTCTTTATAAATGATTCGTTCAACAACTGGAAAGCCGATTTATATACTAAGACCGATGATGAAAATTGGAATTACACGAATACTTATTCTGAAAACGCTTCTCAGCCATCCTTAGTTCCGGAATTAACACACGGTAAATCAGATAATGAAATTACAACTTACAAAAAAGATACAAAAGATGTAAAGACATCTACATTCTTACAAACTCAAGCTGAATGGATTGAAGCAAATAAAACAGCTAAAGAAACAGTTAAGTTTGGATATAAGAACGATCATACTTATGATTTCATTTTTGTTGTAGATAACTCTCCTTCAATGGATAGAGCGGCGTATGACGGTCAACAAACAGGATACTTACAAGACCAAGCTACTCCATACGAGGGCGTTAACAACGCTTCAAAAATGATGAACGCATACGCTCAGATATATGATATATCAGAGAAAGTATTACAAAACACAAACAACACAGTTTCGGTTATTTCATTCAGAGGTACTAACGAAAACAGTTTAGAAGCTTCATCGAAGTATATAACCAAGAGTGATGGAACCGTAACTATGAATAACGCAAGTGATGTTAAACAGGCGTTATTTAGTAATGATAACGGTTATGACGACAACAACGATGGTTATACCAACTACAGTTCAGGATTGTCGAGAGCTTATCAGTTGATTTATAACTTACAACACAAAGCAGGCGGTAATCAAAATGAACAGGTTGTTATCTTCCTTACTGACGGTAGACCAACTTATTATAACGGTGAAAAAGCAGTATCAGCTATAACTACAAACAGTTCTGACTATGTTGCCGCTGCCGCTTCTCAGGTAGACGGTAAAGACTGGGCGGCCGCTATTCGTGGAGATAAAACAGCAGACAACTACAATTCATCTTCACAAAAGTATTCGGTTCACTCGTATTCTTCCTCTAAATATGATTTCGTTAACAATTCTATAAATTCAACTACCGAAAACGTACAAGGGCTTAACACAAATATCTATGGAGTTCTAATAGGTAATGAGAATTCCGGTACTATAAATGCTATGAAAGATAATATTACAAAAGAGTATGAAAAAGTATTCTATAGTAGTAATATTAAAAACATAGCAAACTCACTCAATAACCTTATTAAATCTCTCATAACTGAAAGATACAGAATAGTAGTGCCGTTTGACGATAACTTCTCTATGCCTGCAAGCACTACGGTATTTACTCAGATTACAGTTAAGAAAAGATACTTAGACGGTAATTCAATTAAAGAGGAATCAATACCATTAATTTATAAAGGTTCCGATAATACTTTATGTATTGAAGATAAACTGCAATACAAGTCTAAGCTAAGCACCTTTTATAACAGTAATCTCAGAATTCATTACCAATCGAGCTTAAACGCTTTAATAATTGACTTACAAGCAGAAGATTTTAATAACTCTAATGTAGAGAATCTAACTTGTATGAATCCGTATGTTACATATATCATAGATAATATTCAATTATCATACTCCGGTAACGGATGTCATTTTAGAACAGGTGGAAAAGAGTATGTAACGGTAAGCGACAACTCAACCGCTACAAGCCAAATTCAAAACAGCTCAACTACACAGGATAAATCCATTAATTCAATAATTAGTTCTTTAAGTATGAACAGAAGTGTAGCGAACGGAAATAACGCTGATGAAACAACGAAAATATCAGGAGCATATGTGGTTGTAGAACCCGAAAAAAGCTTTGATAATAATACTCAGTACAACGGCAAGCTGGTAAATTATGCTCAACCATTATGGTTGCCTATTAAGACAGGCAGTATTAAACTTTATAAATATATGTCCTATGATAACGAAAGCACAGGCCAGGAAGTTACAACCACTGTACCATTAAGCGCAAGCTTTCAAATATATGACGAAAATGGAGATATAGTGAAATTAAGTGTAATTACATCTCCTTCTTCAACCTATGGTTTGTATTCGGTAAGCGCAACAGGTTCAACTAATACTTTCCAAAGTTCTACAAATTATACTACTTTAATTTCTTTACCGCTTGGTACTTATTATATATATGAATCGGAATACCCGTCCGGTGGCTCGGATTCATATGGTCCATCACCTTTATCGGATGCCAATAAAGAACTGGTAGAATTAAAAATCCCGAACGGAAGTACAACAGAAACTAAACGAGTAAATGCTATCAAGGTTAATCTTACAAGCGATAATACAACCGCAAGCGTTACTGAATATAACAAACAAACACCCAAAACATATAAGCAGATTGTTGGACGGAAGTTATGTATGTATCAAAGAACACATAGCGATACAGATTACCTTCCAGGCGCTAAGATGGGACTGTTTTCAAGCTTCACAGATGCTCAAAACAAAGAAAATGTGGTTAAAACAGCGATAAGTGATGAATACGGTTATTATAAATTCTCAGCGGCAGGTTTAGCAACAGGTACTTCTTATTATGTAGCGGAGTTAGAAGCGCCTAAAGGATATCAGGTCGTAAATACAGTTAAATGGGCTGGTAATCTCAACAGCCGCTATGTTGAAGATGATAACATAGAAACACTGAATGTAGAGGACTACATTTTAGATGTAGAATTAAAAAAAGTTAAAGTTAAGGTTGATTCGTCTGATAGTTTAAAAGAAGGATTTGATATTCAACTTGTCGGCAAAAGAAGTGACACGGGAGCAATCGTAGGAGAATACACAGGAACTACAAATAGTGAGGGAGAATTAGAATTTGAGGTTCCGGGTTACTACACTTACAGTATATATCCAGGCACTTCCAGTATGTCAGGAGGTCCTGATAGATATATTGGCATATCATATACTGTCAAGGAAACAGGATATAACGGAGGCGATATTCCAAGTCGATATCTGTTCCAAGAATATGACGGTGTAAAAGCCGAAGAATCTAATCCGGGTAATGTAGCTGAAGATTGGTACGGACACCAAATGAATTATTATGTATCAGGTGTAACCAGAATTAGAAATGATACTTTTGAAATATATAACCCTTCTTTAAAACTAACCGTTCATAACTTTGATGGAGACGACAGAGCTACACCTTTATATTCATCATATAAGACTATAAACGGCGAAACCATTACAACTGATATTGATTTACCCGAGTACATAAAAAAAGGTGAAGTTAATGATTGGAGCGTTGGCAATCTCAACACATCTGACGGTTCTGAGTATCAGAATGGATTAGGGCAATACAGAACTGATTACTATGCCGTAGATGATGCTACTTCAATCAAACTTAGTATAGAAGGAGATTTATATACTTATAGTATTCTCTATTATGATGAAAACAAAAACTTTGTGTCCAGCGCTAATGAAAACAAGGACTCAAGCTTTGTATCTGTAGTTCCTTCTACCGCTGCTTATTATAGAATTGTAAGGCTAAACAAAAATTATAATAATGAAGGAAACAAATCTCTCGAAATAACTCATATAAAGGGAGGAACTTCCACATTTGATAAATGGTTCGGGAATGGAGATTTCATTGAAGAAAACGGAAATAAAAAATTGTACTTACAACAAACGCAAGTACAACCTTCATACAATCTGCTAAGAGAAAACTTCTCGACCAATTATAATTCATATACAACAATGTATGATGAAAATACAGGCAATAAGTATTATCACTTAGATGTAACTGTATATAACGTAAGACCTTATGAATTCCCCAAAGTCGGCGGTAACGGATATTTGATTTATCTTATTATTGGTAGTGCAATTATTTCAACTATGGTATTCATTTATTTATTACAAAGAAAACGTAAAAATACAAAGGTATAGATTCATAATGAGTCTATACCTTTTGTCTACAAAAATGTGTTTGTCTATTATAGACAAAAAACACAGTGAAAATTTGTTAACAAATGAATTTGAATTACTATCAGTTATTTGATAAAATATTCTATAGAATGGAGGTTTTACTTATGAAAAAAATCATTTCTGTTTTATTAGCGGTATTCCTTCTCCTAACAGCATCGCTAACTGTATCAGCACAAACAACTAGCAAAAAACTCAGCAAAACGCCTACTATTACATCAAAAAATGGATTATGGAAATATGAGGGGAATATATTAGCTGGATATTGTGGGAAAGAAGAAAGCATTACTCTACCTAAAAAAGTAGATGGAATAGAGATGTATGGTATAGGTTCTATCGGTAATAATAATGTTAAACACATCAATATTCCTATAAACTATACACGTGTTTTCGCGTTTGCGTTTGGGGAATTGCAAGAACTTCGTTCAGTTACATTCTCACAGGAATATTCTGATGATTACAAAATGACAAGGTTTGACGATGCGGCGTTTGCAGATTGCCCTAAACTAGAAAAAGTAGTGTTACCAAACAGGATGGTTGAATCCACCTTTTATGATGGAGATTTAAAAGAAAAGATTTACGGAGGTGTTCTACCATCAGAATCTTTTCGTAACTGTCCCAGTTTAATGGATGTAACGTTTCCAGAAAGACTTATAAAGGTCGGAAGTTCAGCTTTTAGAGGTTGCACATCTATTGAAAAGATAGTTATTCCTGACGGGGTAGAAGTAATTGCCGTTAACGCTTTCAAAGATACCCCTTCACTGAAAACATTAGTGCTTCCTGATTCGATTGAAGAAGGAGGGTTGAATGGTGCTTTCAATGGGGTGAGCTCTTCAACGACAGTCGTGTGTAGTTCGGATGGGGCAGCGGCGAAAGAAATTGAAGCGAGAAAACAAAGTTCACCTAGTCTTTATCAATTCTCTGTAGTATCCTCGACCAACTCAACAGTTGACGGTGATATTAATAAAGACGAAAAATTCAACATTAAAGACGTAACCCACTTACAGAAGTATCTGGCTCTTGTGGTTACTGAGGAAACAGTCAACACAGATAAGATAGATTTTAACGGTGACGGAAATGTTAATATTATCGACTGTACGTTAATGCAAAAAGCATTAGCGAAAGAATAAAATTAAATAGCAAGTCATAAACTAAACGCTTAGAGTAAAATCTAAGCGTTTTTTTACATCATTTTTTTCTAAAGGAGAGAGCTATGAAAAAATTATTATTATCAACACTTTCACTGATCCTATCACTAGCAATACTTATTATTCCTGTAACTGTCGGCGCAATTTCGATTGACAAAGCCGATAAACCTATAACTACTATCACCAACTTAGGATACCAATACAGAGTTGTTGACGGTAAAGGTGACAACAACGGTAAGAATAACAGGGAGAACGATTACATCGAGATAGTAGGATACAAAGGAGATAACACGAGCAGTGTAAGTATTATTTCTTCTATATCGTACACTTATTCGGACGGTGATAAAAGAACCCTACCTGTAGCAAAACTCGGCTATGACGCTTTTAGGGATTTTAATAAGATTGAAACAGTATCAATCCCGAATTCTGTTGTTGAGATTGGATATGGCGTTTTTCACGGCTGTACAGCACTTAAAGAAATAACAATTCCTAATTCTGTAACAGCTATCGGCGACTTTACCTTTTCTAATTGTTCAAGCTTGAGCAAAATCACTTTTGGCACAGGTCTTAAAGCGATTGGTAAGTTTGCGTTTGCTGAATGTAATTCTTTGAAATCGGTAACTATTCCTAATACCGTTACATTCATTGACGACAGCGCTTTTACTCAGTGCGCCAACCTTGAAACCTTTAATATGGGTAACGGCGTTACTGAAATCGGAGATTTAGTTCTCTTTGCAAATCCCAAACTCAAAAACTTAACAATCAGCAACAAGCTTTCGACTGTTGCGTATATGATGTGTAAGGAATGTACTTCTTTAACATCTGTTACAATCCCCGAAGGAGTAAAGAAGTTAGATTTTGCGGCTTTTAAAGATTGCACTAATCTTACAACGGTAAGTCTGCCCGCAACCCTTAAAGAGATTGATTATTGTGTATTTGAAGGTTGCAAGGTATCGAGCATTACATACAACGGTTCGGTAGATAATTACAATAGAATCACTAAAGGTAAGGAAAATGGTTCTTTTGAAACAGCAACGGTTAACGGACAAAGCAACTCGAAGAAAACAGCTAAGCTCACAGGAGCTATGAAAGGCGATGCTGACGCTGATGGTAAATTTAATATCAAAGACGTAACTTATACACAAAAATATATTGCCGAAATTAAAGAAGATATAGCTGATGAAGCTGATTATAATGGTGATGGTGAAATCACAATAAATGACGCGACAACTATGCAAAGAGATTTGGCTAAATTTGTTGATAATTGGGGCGTTTATATGAGTGCAACTGAAAATGGAGAAGCTGTGCAAGGACATATTCTTGAGGTTAAAGACGAAAACGGTGTTGTGGTTGAAACTTGGACTACTACGAACAAAGCCCATCAGGTTAACCTTGCACGTGGCAAGACTTACATAGTAAATGACAAAACAACCTCCAATGAGTTTGAGTGTCTAAAGTTTACGGTTGAGGATGTTGAATTTCAAAACATTATGTTGGTGTATGATAAGTCAAGTATAGTAGATATAATTAAGATTTTTTAGCATTTGCAACCTATCATATTTTCAGGTATCGTATACTCGCTTTATTTGAACTACTCGGCTACAAGTAACCGAGAATCCTAGTCGGATTTTTAAAGAAAAACAGCCTGCATCAATGGTGTGGGCTGTTGAATTAAATGTAAATTTATAATATAATAATTAAGCAATAAAGAAAAAGGTCGTTGAGCGGTTAGCCACCTCATAAGCAGAATAACCCTGCGGTCTGTCTAAGTAGAAATCTACAGACAGAAGGTGGTGATTAATTTATGGACTACATAGTTGTATTTACGCTTTTAGTGTTATATACAATTTTAGTCATAAAAAAATAACCGCCCCAACGCCAATTAGGAAGCGGTTATTTTTATGACTGAACTTTTTGGCTAACCGTGAAAACGGTTTCCTTTCATCTTTATTATAGCAATAGCGTTGGCATTTGTCAACAATATGCGGAAGCACATCTGTTTTCAGGTGTGCTTTTTATTTGAATTATATCAAATAATATGATATAATAATTAGGTAATAGAACTCAAGGTAGTTGAGGCGGTTAGTCGCTCTATCCGAACACCCATTGGGCTTTGCTCAATTAGATGAAAGCATTGGCTTAATCTAAGGGGAAGGAGGGCGATAAGTATGGAATTAACTGTACTTGCGTTATACATAATCTTTCTAACGATTTTGTTATAAAAAAACGCAAAAAAATAATCGCCCAAAGTTGCTGGCAGGGCGATTATTCTAACTGTACTAGCGGCTAACCGATTTATCGGCTCTCCTTGTAGTTCTACTATACATAAAATTCTTAAAAAAGTCAATAAATGATAAACAAATTAGCACATCTGATTCAGGTGTGTTTTTTATTTTAATTTTTTTCAATTAATATAAGGAGGTTTTAAAATGAAAAAAATTACATCATTATTAATCATTGCTGTTATGGCAATATCATCAATCTATGTAGGAAGTATCACATCAAATGCAACTTCAAAACCTAAAGCTCCGACATCATTAGTGTATGACTGTCCTGAAGCAATTGATGGAGCGAATCTTTGCTTTAAGAAACCCAGCGATAGTTCAATTAAAGGCTATAATATACAAGTAAAGGATTACAAAGGAAATGTAAAATACAATAAAAACTTCTCGAACAATAAATTTAAAAAAATAACTTCTCACTACCTTCTTAAAGGCTACTATTGGAATCGAAAAGACGGAATTGCTAAGGTTATTAAAAAAGGGCAGTGGTACACAATTCGTATGCGCTCATATAAGTTATCAGGTAACAAGAAAGTTTATAGCTCTTGGTCTAAGGCAACATACGGAGCGTGTGGTGTAACAGGAATGAAGGCAAAACGACATGGAAAAATAGTCAAAATATCTTGGAATAAAATGAAGGGTGTTTCCGATAAAAATGCCAGCTATTACATAGAAGTCAAAAACGAAGGTTACACGTGTAAGAGCAATTCATTAACTGTAGATTCCATAAAAAAATCAGAAAAAAAGGTTGAAGTGTTTGTTGTGTGCTTTAAAAAGGTTAATGGTAAATCAATTCGTTCAGATAGTTCGGCTTCATACTATAATGAGGAAATAAAATAATATTATTGCAGAAAGGAGATTGAAATGAACAAACTAATCTCTATAATTTTGACCGTTCTTATTATAGGAACGGTTTTTATTATGCCGTTATCAGTAAACGCTACTGATTCGGCTATAATTGACACTTCAAAAACAGCTACGCTCAAAATTAATAAGTATGAGATAGATAAAGACGTGTTAAAAGACTTGCAAGATAACGAAAAAGAAAAGGACCGTATCGGCACAGGATACAACTCAGATATAAGCAAAATACCTACAGATGCTAAACCTTTAGCCGGAGTTACTTTTGAGCTTAGAAGAGTTGTAGCTATTGATAGTAACGGAGTTAGATATTACGGTTCAAACGGCGCTCCCTACAGTTCCAATATATACTCTGTAACTGGAAGTTCATTACCAACAGTTGAACAGGCAAAGACATATAAGACATTAAATGATACTGGTGGAATAACGAACGCTGAAGCCAAAACAGCAATCACGGGAAGTGACGGTGTTGCAACGTTTGATAATCTTCCTTTAGGAATTTATTTGGTTCACGAATCAAAAACGCCCTCACAGGTTGTAGGAGCTGTAGAAGATTTTGTTGTATCGTTACCAATTACAAATGTTGAAGGTGATGGCTGGAAGTATGATGTTGAAGTGTTTCCTAAGAACGCAACTAAGTACGAGGAAGTTACACTTGAAAAAACAGATTATATGACCGGAGAAGGAATCGAGGGAGCAAAGTTTAATATACAGTATTACTCTGAATCTGATGATGGATGGCATAACATTGAATCTCAAGACCTCGAATCTAACAAATATGGAATTGTAACGCCATCAAATCCGTTGCCTGTCAAACAGAAATATAGATTTATCGAAACTCAGGCGGCAGAAGGTTATATCTATGATGGAAATAACAATACATCTTATGAGTTCTATGTTGATGAAGAAGGAAATGTATGCGACACGACATCAGACCATAATATTATTGATTCCGATAATTCTCATAGGATTAAAATGACTAATACGAAACCGTCTATCGAGAAGTTCATTGATAAATCAAAGGGCAATAATACTGATTTAGTTAAAAACTCCGCTATAACACGAGGTAGTGGTAATGATAATTATGACTGGTTTTCTATAAAAGTTAGAACCCCCAACATTGATATGAGTAAATTAGAAACATTTATTGTTACCGATGCTATCCCAGGTCAAGGCGGACCGGGCGCTCCTCAAGTTAAAAAAATTGTCAAAGAAGATGGAACGGTGTTACCCAGAGTAGTTAGCGGTAGCGAGGACAACTATAAAGTTACAAAATCACCCGCTTATTCAAATACCGGTCCTTACAATCTGACTGTTAAGTTTACTCCTTCCGCATTAGAAAGCAATACTGATTATTATATCTTAGTTCAAACTGATGTAGGACAAAGAAATGTAACTAACACAGCTAAATTGACTTATTCTTTAATCGCCAATGAAGATAAAACATCAACTGACTATCCGACAACAGCCGAAATTCAATCTGATACAGTTAATCTTTACTATTTTGGTTACAAGATTAAAAAGATTGACGGACAAACAGGAAACGCTCTACAAGGAGTTGAATTTAAGCTTTTCGATTCCCTTGATGATGCCGAAACTCTTCAAAATGAATTACAGACAGAAACGACTGGTTCAGACGGAATAGCGACATTTAGATATATAAATGTTGGTGATACTGCTGAAGATAGCGTTGAATTAACCGATAGTTTGGAATGGGAGCAAGGAGCCGTCAACGACACAACAGGCGAATTAAGCAATAGTAATCTATATATAAGAACTGAATTGTTTGATGTTTCACTGTTAACTAAACTAACTTATTCAGGTACGAGCAATCTTCATAAATTTTATTTTTATGACAAAGACAATAATTTCATAAGTTGTATATCCGGTGGAACAAGCACATCAAATATAATTGACGTACCTAATAACTCTGAATACGCAAGAATGGCATATGGTGGAGTAGGAATAACAGTAAGCAACAGTTCTTATTTAGAATCATTAACAGGAACCTCATATGTTGAAGGAACTTATTATGTTGTAGAAACCAAAGCAAAAGACAACTATTCGCTCTTAGCAGAACCATTTAAGATTACGGTTAATAACACAAGTTATAACGCAACGGGAGACGCAATAAAAACGGTCGAAAACTACAAAAAGATTGCTTTTCCTTTTACCGGTGGTGTGGGAATAGCTATTTTTATTGTTGTAGGTTGCTTATTTATTCTAACCGCTGTAATCATTTTAAAGAAGAAAACAAATAATTTAAAACAAAACAAAAAGAAAGGATAAAACTATGGAGAAAACAGAAAAAAACTACCGTATAATCATTTTCTTAATTAACAAAAAAGTAGTTGCCAAGAACTACAGCGAAGCTGAAAAAGATGAATTTACGGATAAAGTCAACGAGATCAACGAAATGAGTACAAATACCATAGGCAAATGTATCTGTATTCGTAAAAACAACAGAACGTTCTTTATTCCGTGGGATAAGGTTGCAAACATTCAGATTATTGAGCCTGATTAAAATGCGGTGATTATCTTGAAAAAAAGAATATCAATCAGAATCATAAGCGTTACTGCTTTTTTAGTAGTAACGCTTTTATTGAGTAATTTTTCCGCAAACTCATTAGACAAATACCTATTAGGTGATGTCAACCAAGACGGAGTAGTTACTATAAGAGATGCAACCTTTATTCAAATGTATCTTGCCAAAATTGCTCAAGCTTTTGAAATAATTGATAATAACTCAAAAATATTGGCTGATGTCAATGAGGATGGAGCAATAAATATAATTGATGCCACCATCATTCAAAAGAATAGGGTAGGCATAGATACAAACACAAGGGTTAATCAGTATATTTCAAACACCGAACCCACAACACAACCTGAAACCGATAATCAATGGTTACCGG
>JAHKZS010000168.1 GCA_020626545.1 bacterium | reverse complement strand
CAAACGAGGAAATCGCTCGTAAGATGGTAAGCGGTACTGTTAACGACAGCCCGATTATAGCTTACCACCATAAAACAAAGTTCCTCTCGAACTTCCTTAAAATCTCCTACGCTCCCGATCCGAGCGAGGATTTAGCGGGTAAAATCGCTCCCGTTACGGCGATATGTTCGCTGGCGGTAGCTTTCCTGTACGGGATAACCCACGCGTCGTTTACAGGCGCTGTCGATACCTTAGCGGTTATGACCGCCGTAAGTATTCCTATCTGTACGCTTTTAGCGGTGAATCTGCCGATGCGTATGCTGTGTAAAAAGTTAAACTCCGCGGGCGCTATGATAGCGGGCTATCCGTCCGTTAAGCAGTTCTGCGACACTAATTCCGTTATGATAGATTCTAACGACCTTTATCCCGAGGGAACGGTTAAGCTCGACGGTATTAAAACCTTCGCTAACCACCGTACCGACGAGAGCGTTCTCGCGGCGGCGGCTGTCCTCAGGGAAGCGGGAAGCCCGATGGCTGCGGTATTTAACCGCGGAATGTTGAATAAAGAGCAGAACGACGCTCTGCCCGAGGTCGAAACCGTACTTTACGAGGACGGAATGGGCTTAGTCGGCAGGGTGAACGGCGAGCGTGTACTCGTCGGAAACCGTACTCTAATGCACAAGTACAACATTAACACGCCTTCCGAGGATTACGAGGAAAAGTACCTTATCGAAGGCAGAAGAATTACATATTTAGCCCAGCAGGGCGAGCTGATTTCGATGTTCGTAACCACCTATACTCCTGATCCCGAAATTGCCGCGTCGCTTAGAAAAGGCGAACAGAGCGGGCTCGGTTACCTGATAAGAACTACCGACTGCAACATTACCGCCGAACGTGTTGCCGAAGATTTCGGACTTTATTTCAGAAGTATAAAAATACTTCCGACAGGTCTCGGTAACGTCTGCAAGGAAGCTCAATCTCAGGTAGAGGATAAGTCGAGAGCTTACCTCGGTACGCGCGGAAAAATCTCCTCGATGGTACGCGGAGTCGCGGGTTGTATAAATATAAAGGGCAATATCTCGCTCGCGATAGTTATCCAGCTTATCGCGCTGATTTTAGGGCTTTTACTCGTGGCGACATTATGCTTATACGCGGGCAATACGGTTGTCGGAACTATCCAGATACTCGTGTACTCGCTGTTCTGGGCGGCGGCAGCGTTGATATCGCCGCTGATACAAAGAAGTTAAGGGGGAAACATTATGTTAATTGCTCCGTCATTACTCTCGTGCGATTTTTCTCGCTTCGGAGATGAGATAAAACGAATGGATGAAGCGGGCGCGGATTATATGCACCTCGACGTTATGGACGGGCATTTTGTGCCGAATATAACCTTCGGCGCGCCTGTTATGAAATACGTCAGAAAATTTTCCGATAAGGTTTTCGACGTCCATCTTATGATAAGCGAACCGCTTAGATATATCGACGATTTCTGCGACGCCGGCGCCGATATAATCACGTTCCATATCGAAAGCGACAGCGACCCTGCGGAAACTATCGAAAAGATAAAGAGCCGAAACGTAAAAGCGGGGCTCGTTATTAAACCGAAAACTCCCGCCGAAAGCGTTTTCGAGTATCTCGACAAGGTCGATATGGTACTCGTTATGACGGTTGAGCCGGGCTTCGGAGGTCAGAGCTTTATGGCGGATATGCTGCCGAAGGTTGAGGCCTTAAAAGCCGAGATAAAAAGAAGACACCTCGACGTAATAATCGAGGCGGACGGCGGAATCGGAGCAGGCAATATCGCCGATTGCGCTAGAGCGGGCGTAGACGTAGCCGTAGCGGGTACCGCGGTATTCAAAGCCGAAAACCCGAAAGAAGCTATTTCTCAGCTTAAACAACTCGCAATGTAACGAATATGCAAAAACACGGAGCCGACCTAAGTCAGCTCCGTGAATTTTTAGCTTATAACTTTTAAATTTTAACTCTTAACTCTTAACTTCTAAGCTCTTACCGCTCTTTTTAGGAGCATTACTTTTTTGTAGAGAATTTCTCTCTCTTTATCTTTACTCTTGGGGTTTTTAGCGACAGCCGCCATCGCGCTCTTTATCGCGTCCTCCATCATAAAGATTACGTATTTAAAATTCTCCTCGTTTTTGAGATTGAGGTTGTTGTGGTTTACATACGGCGCGAGCTTGCCGACGAAGTCGTACTCGTGGAAGCGGTACTGCATATACTCGGCGATTAAATCGCTGTTTAAATTCGCCCTGTCGGTCATGGCTATCATATCGTTGTAAGCCTTATCCTCCGAGGTCATTACGTCGAAAATTTTAATCGGAATTTCAAAAACATCGCCGCCGTTTAAAATAAGCTCCGACTTAATAAAGCTTACCATTTTATCGACCATATCGCTCGTCATAAGCTCGACCAGATCGAGCTTGTCGTCGAAATACTGGTAGAAGCTTCCGCGCGAAATACCCGCGTTCTTAATAACGCTGTTTATTGTAATCTTTTTCTTGTGTCCTTTTCTGAATTCTTTTCTTGTAACGTCGATGATCTTCTCGCGCTTCTCGGGCGGAAGATTGTAGAATGTGCGTTTAATCATATTGAAGCCTCCTATTACCTTGGTTTATCTTTTAGATTATTATAGCCTTTAAAACGCCAAAGTCAATACTAAATCGGAAAAATTCAGATAGTTTTCACAATAAATATCGTAAGACTTTCTTTAAGTCTTCATAAATCTGTCACATTCGGGGTTTATTATATAACCACAGTAAAGATAACTTTACTGATTGCGTTGATAACATCTTTTCTTTATATCATTTTTTTCATAAATTT
>JAHKZS010000167.1 GCA_020626545.1 bacterium | reverse complement strand
GTGCCGTAATCAATTATTCCGCCGTCAGATACAAAAAATATTATTTCGTTATTTTTTACAGCGCTTATTCTATGAGCGGCAGAGATACATGTGCAGCCGCGGCGTTTAATATTATCCAGAATCTGCTTTTCCGTTATTGAATCCAGCGAGGAAGTCGCCTCGTCCATAATTAAGATTGTAGGATTTACGGCGAGCGCCCGCGCTATTTCCAACCGTTGCCGCTCTCCGCCCGATAAATTCATCGCGTTTTCTTCAAGTATATAGTTATAGCCGTTAGGTTTATCCATAATAATTTCATGAATACACGCGTCCCTCGCGGCTTTAATCATATCTTTTTCGCTGATATTTTCGTTCCAAAGTTTGATATTATCACGAATAGTACCCGAAAAGAACGTGAGGTTCTGGTTTATTACGGATACGCTTAAACTTTTAACGCCTTTTTTTATACTGTTAATCGGGATGTTATCATACTTGACGGTTCCGTTCCACGGCGTGTAAAATCCGCTTATCAGTTTTAAAATAGTAGATTTGCCGCAACCTGTCTTTCCTATAAAAACGACTCTTTGTCCGCATTCTACGCTAAGGCTTATATCCTTCACTACCGCCTTGTTATTCTTGTTGTATCCGAAAGAAACGTTTTTTAATTCTATGGTTCCGCTGAGCTTCCTTTGGTGATTATCGTAGTTTTTCGGGCGGTATTTATCAGCTGTTCTATAGTTTATTATTTCTTCGGCACGGTTTATATCCGCCTTAGTAGTTTGGACTGTTTTGGATAAGGAAATAAGTTTTTCGATTGGTACGCTTAAAGAGGAATACAGCGCGCCGAACGCCGCCAAAGCGCCGATTGTCATATTACCGTTAATTACCGTTATTCCTCCGACGATAAGTATAAATACGTATGTTGTAAGTTTTATAATCTCGGTCACCGAACTTATTATATTCTGGGTTTTGTTAAGAGACTGGTAACTGTCTATCGCTTTAGCGTTATAGCCCATTATTCTCTTAAAATACCTGTTTTCACAACCAAGACTTTTTATGTTTTTTATTATACTGACTCCCGAGAAGAACGCGCCGCTGAGTAAGCCTTTGTTTATTTCGTATTTTACGGAGGAGTTAAATTGTTTCTGTGAGGTTATTTTAACCGTTAATATACTAATAGCTATACCTGTCGCGGCGATCAAGCTTAAAAACGGGCTGAAAACTATCATTATACTAAACTGAAATACTACAATCGCTGTATTCAGAACGGCTCGTGTAACCTCGTCCGAAATAAAGGAGCAAGCGTTACTGTTGTTGTTTATCCTCTGTGAAACATCTCCGGGAAAACGATTCTCAAAGTATTCGGGAGGAAGCCTGAAGAGCTTGTACAGAAAATCTCTCGCCGAAAAAAGTACAAGTTTTTTTCGGAATTTTTCGAGTAAAAAGCTTTGGTAAATATTTAGCGCGGCTTGCAGTACAATTGCCGAAAACATAAAACAAGCAATCGAGAAAAAAGCGCCGCGGTTTTTATTTACTATAATTTCATCAATGAACATTCCCGATAATACAGGTATAATAAGTCCCGGAAGTATAAGAAGAATGTCCGCGGCGGAGATAGTTAAAACAGCGTTAAGATTTTGGGCTAAAACCTTTTTTATAAAAGTCGGGAAGGGGTGAGTTTTTTTGCTTTTTTGGAAATAAGGTTCTTTTGTGAATGTAAGCGCTATTCCGGTAAAGGACTCATCCAATTCCTTAAAGCTGAGCTTGCGCCTTCCGTACGCGGGGTCGTTGATATACGCGTAATTCCCTTTAAAGCCTTCGAATACAACAAAGTGGTTAAACTCCCAATGAAGAATACAAGGAGTCTTAATGGATTTTAAATCGGCAGGTTCTTTTCTGTATCCTTTACATAAAAGCCCGTGTTTTTTCGCGGCGCGGTAAATACTTCCCGCGCTGCATCCGTCCCTGGAAACGCCTGTGTCCGCTCTGAGTGTTTCGAGCGGAACATACTTACCGTAATAAAGTAAAACAGCCGAAAGCGCGACCGCGCCGCATTCGCATTTTTCGTTCTGAAGCACGATCGGTGTCTTTACATAGTTACCCATTCGAGCCACCGCCGTTTTTTAGAAAACTGAAAAACTTCTTTACGGGAGGAGTGTTTTCGGTGATTATTTTAACGCTGAAAGCGCTTTTATTTTGCGGCTTTAAGAGTTTATTCGAGTTTGTGATATATCCGTCTTTAGTAAGTTTATTTTTTATTTCCAATACAACTTCAGTAACCGCGCTGTTTTTAGGGAAAAGATTTCTTAACCCGCTGCCGTTACCGAGTATAAGAGGTGTATTTCTTTCGTCGGCGGGATATTTTGATATATACTTTACCTCGGCGTCAAGATGACCGTTGCTGTCAGAATAATCGAGGTTAGGATATAAAACGGCTTGTGCGTTAGTCTTTAGTTTCATAGCGTCCGAAATCGGAATATAACATACAACGCAGTTCTCTTTTATATTGTCGGGAGCTATTCTCATTATTTCGTCCGACGAATAGACTACGCCGCCGTTTTTAAAAGGTATGTATGTAACAATACCGCTGTATTCGGATTTAATCTGCTTATTTACTCCGTATGAGTTTTTAACAGTCGCGGCGATTTGTCCTTTTTTAATCGGTTCGCCGATTTTAACATTGTATTTCTCTATCGTGCCCGAGCATTCGGAGTTTACCGCGATAATATCTGTTTTATCTGTATAAACGCCTTTAGTAGTTTTTACGGTAGGTATTCTGCCGAAAAAAGCCCAGATTATAAACGCGCCGAACAATAACGCTATTCCGATAATTCCTAACTTAGCGAGGGGAGATGTAATTGTTACCGCTTGGTCAAATTGTTCGGGGTTATATGTGTTTTTAATCGCTTTTTGTCTGTATATTCCATTCATACTTTAATTCGCTGCGCTTTCCCAATTATAAACATATATAAATATTATACTATTTTCACATTTATTAATTATTCTGTATTAAATAATTAAAAAATATTTTTGGTTTTTTATTACATTTTAATGTCGTTTGTTACATCAATACCTCCGTTTTTGCCCTTGCGAAGTAATAAAAAACCTGAAAATGTAATAACTAACTGTGTTTTTATATTATTTTTGTGGTATGATTGAGCCATAGAAAGAATCAATGTTTCTTCTAAACTTCAAAGCTTCAACAGTAAAACCGTCCGATTTACGTCGGACGGTTTTGCTTTTTGTGACGAATTATCGTTTTATATGTAATAAATAACAAAAAGATGTAAAAAATAACAGTTTTTTTGGCTAATTTTTGTGGTAAAATATAAGTGACAAGCAATAAAAACCATTTAAGGAGGAGAAAAAATGAAATTATTAAAGAAAAGTATTGCTTTTGTACTTTCGGTATTAATGTTAGCTTCTTTATTCACAGTAGCGGTTTCTGCCGCTTCCGATGAGGAAACTTAC
>JAHKZS010000166.1 GCA_020626545.1 bacterium | reverse complement strand
GTTATTGCTGCCGCTTCCGTTGTGACAAAATCGTTTCCCGATAATGTAGTAATTGCCGGGAATCCGGCACGGATCATTAAATATCTGAAAGAAAACAACGAGCAAGACAACACGGTTAGATATGAGGAAACATAATGAGTATATTCAATAAGAAGTACAAGGTAGACTAAAAAAGGCAAGAAAGTCAAACTGGTTTCCTGCACCAGATATAAACCATCTAATCATGAATTTGGTGAACAGGATTATATATAAAAAAAGGGCGCATGAGATGAGCGCCGAAATTACACAACAATCAAATACATTAAAATGAAGCACCAATCGACTTGGCTGAGTCGGTTGGTGCTTTCTGTTAGTGCCTGTTTTCCACGCGGCCTATATTCTACAACATTATTGATTAGATTTTTTAACCTCTAAAAATTGATTTAGTAAAACTTGTTATTTATTACATCAAAATGTTTTTTATTACAAATTTAATGTTTATTTTTCACAAATGTATTATAATAAACCTGTAAAATTTTAAGTAAAAAAGATTATGGCTATATTAAAGAACAATATTGCGTAAATAAGGTGATTAATCGCTCGCGGCGATGACGCGCTTTATAAAATAAAAGTAAGTATTATAATATTGGGTTAGTAAAGGAATTTATGAAATCTATAAATAAAAAGCCGTTTGTTATTTTTTTCTTAGGGGTAGTATTCGCGATTACATTTATTATTTTCTCTCCAAAGGCCAATGCTTCAATAATCAAAAAAATATCTACCGGCAAAACAACCGTAAATAAATACTCAGCTCAGTTACCGCTATCGAATACTAGTGATGAAAATATCTCAGTTGGATGGAACTGTATAAATGGTAAATGGAGCTATACTGATTCTAAAGGGGAGTGGTATTCAGACGGAGTTTATAATATAGATGATAAACGATATTGTTTCGATAGTGACGGCTTTTTGGTAATCGGAATACATAAGGTGGATAAAAAACTGTTCTATTTTTCCGAGTCCGGCAATTCTCCCGAAAATGGGTTAGGCGTACTCGCCAAATATAACGGATGGAAAAAACTTGGTTCAAAAATATTTTATTTTAACGCGGATTACTCACCGGTCACCGGATGGAAAGATATTTCAAAAGAAAGATACTTTTTCTCCGCTAACGGTGTACTAAAAACAGGTTGGAAAAAAATCGGAAAATACAAGTATTTTTTTAAAGTATCGGGTAAACTAGGCCGCAAGGGACGATTAGTAAAAAATCGTATAGCCGGAAATAAAAAGCTCGGATACGCGTATGTTGATTTTAATGGAAGAAGAGTTACTACAAAGGCTATTATTTTAGCTACAAAGTTTGTTTTAAAGCATACCTCTATTAAGAAATCAAAAGCTAAAAAATTAAGAGCTTGCTTTAATTATCTTTGGAGACATTACCCGTATAAAAGAGTATACGGACTTCCTACAGCAAAAACGCTTTCAGAAAAATACGCCGGATTTATGCTTAAAAACAAAAAAGGAAATTGTTTCTGTTACGGCGCCGCGTTCGCGTGTGTCGCAAAAGTTATAGGATACAAAAGCCGTATGGGTTCAGGATTAATTGCCGCGGCAGGCGGGGGTATGACTGTTCATGGTTGGACCGAAGTTAAAATGGGCGGAAAATGGTATATGTGTGATCCCGATATGCAGAGAGAAATCCCGGGAATCAATATGTATCTTAGAACAAGAAATAATTATCCGTACAGATTAAGCTGTAACACTCACTATAGACTTAAAATAAAAAAAGCTAAACTTTTATGGAAAAAACAAAAGAGGGGGGTACATAATTGATGAAACAACTAAAAAAGAGTATTAAGGTAATTGGTTTACTTATAATTTTACTGCTTTCAATTTCATCGGTAACTGTTTATGCTTCCCGAATTTTTCTGAACGAAAAAGATAATATACAAACACATGTAACTGACCCCGCGTCTTTGCAAACTATTGATTACGGTTGGAGAAACACTAACAAAAAATGGAGTTACACGGACTTTGACGGAAAGGTATATAGCGGCGGTTTATTTACAATTAAAGGAGGAACTTATCTTTTTGATAAAAATGGTTATTTGCTTACGGGATTTCGTAAGGTAAATGGAAAGGTGTATTATTTTACAGATAAACACAGCAATCCTGATGACGGTTATGGTAAGCTTGAAAAATATACCGGATGGAAAAAAATAAGCTCCGATATATATTATTTTCGTTCGGATAATTCTTGTATGACAGGGTTTGGAAAAATATCCAAGAACACTTTTATGTTTTCTAAAACCGGAAAATTGTTTACAGGTTGGAAAAAAATCAACAAAAATAAGTATTATTTTATTTCTAAAGGTAAAGTCGGCGTAAAAGGAAAAATGGTAAAGGGAATTAAAAAGATAAAAAAGTTTCGTTACTTTTTTAATTCCGCCGGTGAGCTTCAAAAAGGAATAGCAGGCAATAAAAGAAGGGGCTTTTATTACGCCGATAAAAAAGGAAGAATTAATTCAAAAAACCGAAAGGCAGTGATTTATAAAGGGAAAAAGTGGATTGTTCTTAACGGTAAGGCAACTAAAGTTAAAACGAAAAAGCATCTGACTTTATTCAGAGCGCTTAAGTTGGTTGAAAAGGTCACTAAGAAAAAGATGTCGAAGGCGGCTAAACTAAAGGCGTGCTTTAAATACGTAAAAAAATCTTACATCGAAAAGAATCCGAGGATACCTCATTACCATGGGAAGGGGTGGTGTGAGATTTACGCGAACGATATGTTTGTTCATAAAACGGGAAACTGTTTCAGCTATGCCTCCGCTTTTGCGTATATGGCTAAGGCGATCGGCTATAAAAAAGTATATTGTTGTAACAGCGGAGGTCACGGTTGGGCCGAAATAAACGGGTTGGTTTATGACCCTGAGTGGAGTATTCATCATTCGGACAACAGTTTTTACGCTTTAAGTTATAACACAAAAACAAGTAACGGATATAAAGGCGCTATTTCCGCGGGATACTCGTGGATGCGCGTCAAGATATAGAGATAATTATTAATTGAAAGGGTATGACATTTTTATGAAGAACACAAAAAAGATTTTGATTATGTTATTGGTTTTACTAACATTAGGCACTTCGTTTGCGTTTGCTTCGAGCGCTTACTCGCTCGATGACGCGCAACCAGGAACAGAATCCGATGCTCAAGACGCTAATCCGCGGTATAGCGGATGGGAACAAATAGATTCTGATATTTATTTTTATAAAAGCGATGGAACTAAGACAACCGGTTGGACTAAAATTAATAAGAAGATTTTTCATTTTAAGTCAAACGGAAAGCTTTCTCTCGGGCTTACTAAAATAGGAAAAAAATCTTTCTATTTTAAAAAGACAGGAGCGTTAGGTACAAAAGGAGTTTTACAGACCGGCTGGACAAAAATTAAAAAATATAAGTATTATTTTAAGCCCTCCGGAAAACTCGGAACTAAGGGCAAAATGATTACGAATCAGATTGCGGGAAGCAAAAAATCCGGTTACGCGTACGTTAACTCGAAAGGAGTTAAAATTACTTCTAAACCAATAAAGCTCGCTGTCAAACTTGTAAATAAAAAGACTAAATCTTCCCAGTCCAAAAGCAAGAAGCTAAAAGCGTGCTTCAACTATATTAAAAAGAATTTTGCGTATCAAAGACGTTACGGTATACCCAACGCTAAAACTTTTGCCCGAGAGGCGGAATATATGTTAAAGAACAAAAAGGGTAATTGTTTCTGTTACGCGTCATCATTCGCCTACGTGGCAAGGGTACTGGGATATGACTCAAGAGTAAATCAAGGTGTTATTACCACTGTGGCGGGAGGCCCGGATACTCACGGCTGGACAGAGGTCAAAATAGGAAAGAAATGGTATCTGTTTGATATTAGTATGCACAATAGACTTAATACAAATCTTTACAAAAAATTAAAAGGTGAGTATCCGCACAAATATAAGTACTACAATCGCTATGTACTGAGTTTTTCTAAAAATAAAGCAATTTGGAAAAAAGGTTGATTAAGTAAGTCAATTTCGGAGGGGAATAATGGTCTTTTCTTCACTGGTGTTTTTGTGCGTATTTTTGCCGATTACTTATGTGCTGCACCTTATTATTCCGTCTGTAAAGGTAAAAAACGTTCTGTTGGTAGCCGCGAGCCTGATCTTTTACGCTTACGGCGAACCAGTCTATGTATTGTTAATGGTTTTCAGCGCGTTTTTGAATTACCTTTGCGCGCTTGGAATATACAAAACCGAAAAAAACAGAAAACTGATTTTATGTTTAAATGTAATATTAAATATCGGAATACTTGTATATTTTAAATATACATCGTTTTTTATTGAGCAGATTGATAACATATTCAATACGGCTATACCTGTTCCGCAGATTACACTGCCGATAGGTATTTCGTTTTTTACCTTTCAGGCGATGTCGTATGTAATTGATGTGTATAGGGGAAATGTCGCGGCGCAGAAGAATTTCGGTAAGGTGCTGCTTTATATATCGTTTTTTCCTCAGCTGATAGCGGGTCCTATCGTTAAATATCACGATATTAACGAACAAATTGATAATCGTAAAATTACCGCAGAGCAATCAGCGTTGGGGTTGCGCAGGTTTATATGCGGACTCGCTAAAAAAGTTCTGATAGCCAATACAATGGGACAGACGGCGGATATTATCTTTGCTGCTTCAGGCAACGAGATAAACGTTGTTACTTCGTGGATAGGCTCGATCACTTATATGCTTCAGATTTACTACGATTTCAGCGGCTATAGTGATATGGCTATCGGATTGGGAAAAATGTTTGGTTTTCATTTTCTCGAAAACTTCCGTTATCCTTATGGAGCGTTGTCCGTTAAAGATTTCTGGAGAAGATGGCATATTTCTCTTTCTTCATGGTTCAAGGAATATTTGTATATACCGTTAGGCGGCAATAGAAAGGGTAAGTTTAGAACTTGTGTTAATAAAATAATAGTGTTTTTCTTTACGGGGCTTTGGCATGGGGCTAACTGGACGTTTATTATATGGGGACTGTTCCACGGTTTCTTCCTGCTGCTCGAAGAATATATTCCGTATTGCAAAAAACTTCCGAAATTTATCCTGCGGATTTATACACTTCTTGTTGTATGTATAGGATTTGTTATTTTCAGAGCGGATAATATTTCGCAGGGGTTATTTATGATAAGCCGGATGTTCTCCGGATTTAGTTTTTCGGGTCCCGAAATGAGTCTAGCGCTTACACAGATTACTCCGTGGTTTATATTTGTGCTGATTATCGCTGTTTTCGGCTCAGCGCCGGTTAAGAGTATAACTAATAGGATCAGAGTTAAACTTTGCGGAGATACATCTATCGTAAGCGGAAAATGGAAGGTGCTCCAGGTTGTGCTGTTTGCCGCGTCAGTTGTTTTACTGGGCTGGTGTATGGTCAGATTATCCGGAGACGCGTATAATCCGTTTATATACTTTAGATTTTAAAAGGTAATTCAATATGAAAAATAAACCGACTCAAATTATTTTTATAGCGGTATGTTTTATTATATGTATTATACCGTTTGCGTGTATGTCGTTCGCTAGAACAGATTCCACCACCGAAAACAAGAGGCTTAAAGAGCTCCCCGAGCTCTATAACGATGGAATAAATTTCAATTATTTTAAAGATCTCGGGGCGTATTTTGAGGACCATTTCGCGTTTCGAAACGTTATGGTGAATGCCGATTCTTGTATTCAGGGTGATGTGTTTAATGTATCGAATATGGATACTGTAGTAAAAGGCGATAACGGTTGGCTTTATTATTCGGATACGCTTAATGATTTTCTTATAAAAAATAAAATGTCCGAGCGAGGAATTTACAATATAGCCAATAATATAAATATTACTCAATCCTACGTTGAGGGAAAGGGCGCTGACTTTATCTTTACAATCGCACCGAATAAGAATTCACTGTACGGAGATAATATGCCCTATTATTATTCAAAAAAAGCCGGCAAAAAGAAAAATATCGATTCTCTTTTGCCAATTCTTAAAAGAAGCAAAATAAAATACACAGATCTATTTTCGCTGTTTAAAGGGCAGAGAGAAGTGCTCTATCTTAAGCGTGATTCGCACTGGAACAATAAAGGCGCGGCGCTTGTGTATAACGAGATTATGAATAGTTTGAACCGCTCCCATAATGATTACATCACGGTTATGGCAAAACGCACCAAGACCGAATATGGCGATTTAAATAAAATGCTATACCCGTTGAGCGCTCAACCGGAATGGAACAGTTATTATCAGTACGATTATGGATATAAATACGTAACCGAAACCGAGAGTGTTGAGGATCCTTGGATTGAAACGGAGAGCAAAAAAGGTAACGGTAAACTCTTGATGTTCAGAGATTCTTTTGGAAATACACTCCTTCCGTTTTTCGCTGAAGAATTTAAAAAAGCTTATTTTAGCAAGGAAACTCCTTACCCCATTGACGAATATATTAATGCTTACGCCCCCGACTGTGTTGTTGTCGAAAAAGTCGAGAGAAATATTGACGAGTTGGCTTCGCGGCCTCCCGTCTTAACCGGCATTAATATTGAACTAAAAGGAAAAGCTAAATCTGAAAAAACACGAACAACTCTTAACGCCGCAAGTGCGGAAAGTAATACAATGTATTATGAGTTCAGCGGAATTGTTGACGAAAAATATATTGAAACATATACCGATATTTACGTTGCTTTAACTGTTAACGGTAAGAGAACTTCCTACAAGGCGTTTAGTATTTCAGATAAAAACGGAGATAACGGATTTCTCCTTTATGTTCCCAAAAAACATATAAAGACGGACGAGAAAATTGCCGTTGATATAATTACAGATAGTAGTGGAATTTTAACAAACGTAAAGTCCGAAAGTTACGATTTAAATAAGATAAAGTGAGGATAAAAATGAAAAAAACAATTAGATTAATTAGCTGCTTTATTATCGGAATTATTTTTGTAATAGTATTTAGCGGTTGTTCCGGTGAAAAAATTGACGTAAAGATAAAAGATATGTCTACAGAAACGCAGGTTACGGTCGAGTCAGGCAAAACTGTAGAAGAAATTCTCAGCGACGCGGAGATAGAGTTAGCCGATAAGGATATTACATCTCCCGGCAAAAACGAGAAAATAACAAAATCTGTCTCAATTAATATCTTGAGATGTACTACGTCTACCGTAAGCTGTGATGGTAAAACACAGAAACTTACATTAACCGGAGCGAAAGTATCCGACGCTCTTAAAAAAGCGGGAATTAAACTATCCAAGAACGATTATGTGAATTACGATCAGTCGGCATATGTTAAGGACGGTATGAAGATTTCCGTAGTGCGAAGGCTTAAAGTTAAGCTCACCGCCGACGGTAAAACAAAAAGCTATTTAACCAAGGCGAAGACTGTCGAAGGTTTTTTTAAGGAACAGAATATCTCAACAAAAAAGAAAGATATTGTTACACCGAAGATTACCGCTCAGCTTAAACAAAACAGTAAGATTACTGTAAAACGTGTCACAGAGAAGAAAGTCGTTATAACCGAGGCGATTAAATACTCGACAAAGCGCCAAAGTTCTTCGAGTTTATCCGCGGGAGTCACCAAAGTTAGCGTTAAAGGAGTAAACGGTTCTAAAAATGTTACTTATAAGATTACTTATATTGACGGTAAGGAAAAGAACCGGAAAAAGATTAAGGAAACTGTACTCAAACAACCTGTTGATGAAGTTGTGCTTCAAGGAGTAAAGCAATCCGCCGCGCAAAGTCCCGCGAAATCAAGCGGCAAAAAAATAGTATCTAAAACACGTGTTGATGATTGCGACGGTTCAGGACACGGATATTATATTATTAAGTATAGCGACGGGTCTAAAAAATACGAAAAATATTAATATACTTAGGAAAATCAGTTTTCAAACGCTTTGAAAACTAATAATTTATCGTTTTTTACTATTGCTTATTGAGCGGAAACGTGTTATTATTAAGAAAATTAGACCTAGTCAATTAAAGGAGAAACCCTTAATGAAATCAAATAAAATATATCAGGCTTCTACATTACAGGCTTTAGCGCTGGGATACACAAGACCTGTTATTACAGTGCGTGAGCTATTGGAGCACGGCGATACAGGACTCGGTACTTTCGAAAATGTTGACGGAGAGATGATTGTTTTAGACGGAATATGTTACCAGGCTACTACGGACGGAAGTATTATACGTACTGAAGATTCGGCGGGTGTGCCTTTCGCGGTTGTCGGCTCCGTTAAAGACGGAAGAAAGTTTACAATAGAAGAAAAACAGGATATTGACGCGATAAAACTTGAGTTGACTTTGAGAATAGAGGAAGATTTCGGGCTTAATAGTATTCACGTAGCTCGTATAGACGGATTATTTAAGTCGATACACGCGCGCGCCGGAGCGCCTTACCGCTCACATCACGTTTCTCTGAAAGATATTCTTTCGAAAACTCAAAAAGACTTTTGCTTTGAAAATATTTACGGAACGTTGGTATGCGTTTACTATCCCGATTATATGGACGGAATAAACGCCGCGGGATGGCATATGCACTTTCTCTCTAAGGACAGAAAACTCGGAGGCCATGTATTCAAAGCGTCTATGAGTTCGGGCGAGTGCCGGTTGCAGAAAATGGATAGAATCGAAATCCAACTGCCCAGGGAAGCGGCGTTTGATACTTACTCTCTTAAAGAAGCGTCTCAGGACGAGATTGAGGAAGTAGAGCAGGGTAACGGTTGATTTTTGACTTGATCAGATGAATTTTAAAAGAGTTGTTTTATGCTAATTAGATTAGTTATAAAACAGCTCTTTATTGCTCTATAGGAAATTACTCAAAACTTGTATAAAAATATAAGCAAAACTATGGTAAAGACAAAATCATATTACCTAACTCCTATAGAGTATAAATTATTTATATCGTCTGCTCAGTAGCACGCTGCGCACGCGCGAGAAATGACTATACGAAAGCGGACGCGCCGATTGCGCGCGCTTTCTTGTTTGTGAAAATCTATTTCACATTATTTCAGAAAGCTTTCAAGCTCAAAACATTTTCTTTTCAATATGGCGGGGTATACTAAAGCCACAATAACAAAAGGAGATGATTTCGATGAAAAAAATTCGGATTATTAAGAATACAATAATGATAGGATTAGTCGTTGCTTTCGCGGGGGCGTCGGCGCTTACGATGAACTTTATCGGAGACAGTCCGAAAGGCGCCGCGCCGACATTCTCCGACAGTTCGTCGACTATGAACTCTCCGTCCGATATGAATCTACAGGGCAGCGGTTCGGATAGTAATTCCGGCGATTCGACTAACCTCCGGGGCGGTCAGCCTCCGCAGATGCAAAACGGAAATAATCAGAACGGACAGCCGCCTCAGATGCCTGATAATCAGAACGGTAATTCAGATAACTCAGGCAACTCAGATGACTCCGGCAACTCGGATAATAACGGCTTCGTACCCGATAATAACGGAAATTCTAACAACAGTAATTCCGATAACAATTCCAACAATAACCAGGGAGGATTCCAACCTGATAATAACGGAAACTCAAACGATAATTCCCAAAACGGTAATTCAAATAACGACAACTTCGCTAACGGTCAGGGCGGTTTTCAGCCCGATAATAATAAAAACGGCAATGGCGGATTTAAGCAGGGAAACCGTCCTGATTTTAAAGAGCAGTCACCTTTATTGGTTTTCGTCAAGTACGGAGCTATAGCTTTCGATTCGCTCGTAATAGGCGTACTGGTTATGTATCTTATTCTATCGCGCTTTAATAAAAAGGGATTTAAAGAAAGCTTAAAAGGCACTAAGCGGATTTTAATATTCATCCTCTGCTCGCTGGTTATCGCTTCCGCTTTAGCGGGAACCCAGATAGCCGCTACCGAAATTCTTACCCATAGTATGATGGGCTCGCATCAGGGTGCGCGGCTTCCGAACGGCAACAACTCGAATAACGCGCCGTTCGCGAATAATCAGAGTACTGATGTTTCGGCGTCGGGCAAAACTACAGTCACAAGTACAAAAACTCTCTCCGATAACTACTCCTCAACCTCAAGCGACGAGAGCGCGGTACTCGTAGAAAACGGCGGAAAAGCCACAATAAGCGGAGCGAAAGTTACTAAATCAGGCGACAGCACTAATACCGAAAACTCCGAATTTTACGGAATTAACTCGGGCGTACTCGTTACCAAGAACTCCACCGCTACAATAAAGAACGCCGATATTTCTACCTCCTCTAAGGGAAGTAACGCCGTTTTCTCCACAGGCGAAAATTCTAAAATCTACGTCAAGGACACCAAAATCACAACCACGGGCTCGAGTTCAGCCCGTGGGCTTGACGCTACCTACGGAGGTTATATCGAAGCCGATAACGTTACAATTAATACGAAAGGCGGTTCCTGCGCGGCGCTCGCTACCGATAGAGGCGAGGGTACCGTTAAGGTGAAGAATTCCGATTTAACTACCAACGGCGCGGGATCCCCCGTGATCTATTCCACAGGCGATATTTCCGTTACGGATACCAAAGGTACCGCTAACGGTTCGCAAATGGCGGTTATTGAGGGCAAAAACTCCGCGACAGTCACATCCTCTACACTCACCGCGAGCGCGGCGGGTAACCGTAATAACGTAGATAACGCGGGCGTTATGATTTACCAGAGTATGTCGGGAGACGCTTCTAAGGGCAAAGGAACCTTTACCGCGAAAAATTCTTCGCTCTCTATTCAGAAAAGCTCGAAGTATTATAAAACGGCTCCGATGTTTTTCGTAACTAATACAGACGCCGAAATCAACCTCACCAATACAAAGCTTAATTTCGGCAGCGGTACTTTAATTGACGCCGAAGGTACAAGTGAATGGGGCAACAGCGGCTCTAACGGCGGAAACGTAACCCTCAACGCGAATAACCAGACTTTATCCGGCGATATAAAGGCGGATAAAATATCGACTGTTACAATTAATCTCAAAAACTCAACCTACAAGGGAACAATTAACGGCGGTAAAACCGCTAAAAAGGTTACGCTCACACTCGATAAAAATTCAAAAATCACTCTTACCGGCGACACTTACGTCACCTCTCTAAAAGATTCCGACTCCGGCTACAGCAATATTAATCTAAACGGCTATAAGCTTTATGTAAACGGAAAGGCTCTTAAGTAAGTTGTAGAATCAATACGGCGGACATTTTAGCTGTCCGCCGTTTGCTCTTGAATTTATATAAATAGTTTGTTATAATAATAAAAATAAAGTTGATAGGAAGTGACTTATGGCGAATTTTACCGAAAGGGCGATTAAAGAAACTTTTTTAAATCTTCTTAATCAAAAGCCTGTAAACAAAATAACCGTAAAGGATATTTCCCAGACCTGCGGGATAAATCGAAATACTTTCTATTATCATTACAACGATATTCCGTCTTTGATGGAGGAGATTTTTACCGAGCAGGCGGAGTTGATTGTTAATTTAGACGAAAACGCCTCTCTGTACGAGCTGTTGATATACGCTGCCGATTTCGCTATTGAAAATAAAACGGCGGTTTATCATATTTATAAATCAGCTAACCGAGAGGTGTTCGAAACCTACCTCGAGCGAATTACCGAAAAAACAATTTCTAATTTAATCGAGAGAAAGGCGCGGGAGTATAATACCTCCGAAAATAACAAAAAGGCTATTATCCATTATTATAAATGTCTTTTGGTAGGTTTTGTAATTGACTGGCTTTTAAGCGGTATGCAGTACGAGCTTCAGGACGAGCTTAAGATTATCTGCGACCTTTTCGACGGCGCTATGGAAAAAGCTCTTGAGCGCGGATAAATAACTAAATACTAAAAGTAATTAGGCACTTTCTAGCAAGTGCCTAATTTTTATACACGTCACTTTTCTTGACTGTTTAAATTTCTCTAAAAGATTTATATACTTAAAATTAGATTAAATCAGAATGGGGGAATAGGACGTATGCGATTCGGAAAAGCGATAGTAAAAAGCCGTGTTGTAATACTGATTATCGCGCTTGCGCTTATGGTTCCATCCGTTTTGGGAATGATATTTACCCGCGTTAACTACGATATGCTCAATTATCTTCCCGAAAATCTTGATACTGTTAAGGGACAAAGTTACCTTATGGACGATTTCGGTAAGGGCGCTTTTTCTTTTATCATCGTTGAGGGTATGGAGGATAAGGACATAGTCGAACTCGAAAAAAAGATTAAGAAAGTCGACCATGTGGATACGGTGCTTTGGTACGCTGATGTTGCCGATTTATCTATGCCGATGGATGTGCTTCCGAGCGAGGTAAAGGACGCGTTTAATTCGGGAGATTCTACGATGATAGCCGTGTTCTTCGACACTTCGACTTCCGCCGACGAAACTATGGACGCGATTTCTGAAATCCGTAATATTACAAACGAGCATTGTTTTGTTTCGGGTATGTCAGCTATGGTATGCGACTTGCGTGATTTAGCCGAAAGGGAAGAAACGATTTACGTCGGAATAGCCGTAATACTCGCCGTGGCGGTAATGCTTTTGTTTATGGACAGCTACCTTATACCGTTTGTGTTCTTGGCGAGTATCGGAATGTCTATCCTGCTTAATATGGGTACAAACTATTTTCTCGGCGAAATTTCGTACATAACCAAAGCTTTAGCCGCGGTGCTCCAACTCGCCGTAACTATGGACTACTCGATATTCCTGTGGCATAGCTATGAGGAACAAAAACGAGTCCATTCCGACCACAAGGAAGCTATGGCGTACGCGATTAACGAAACCATACTTTCCGTATTCGGAAGCTCGATTACCACTGTAGCGGGATTTATCGCTCTATGCTTTATGAGCTTTACTCTCGGTAAAGATCTGGGAATCGTAATGGCTAAGGGCGTTGTATTGGGAGTTTTAGGATGTGTAACTACACTTCCGGCTATGATACTCATACTCGATAAACCGCTCGAAAAAACTACACACCGTTCGATTATTCCGAAAACAAAGAAACTCGCTTCGGGAATAATAAAAATATTCCCCGTATTTTTAATACTTTTCTTAGTTATCCTGTATCCCGCGTTCTACGGCTACCAGCAGACTAATAACGAAGTGTATTACAACATCTCCCAAAGTCTGCCCGAAGATATGGGTAACGTAATAGCTAATACGAAGCTCGAGGAGGATTTTGGAATCGGTACTACCCATATGATTCTTGTCGATTCTAAACTCGACGCTAAAAAAGGCTATAAAATGGTAGACGAGCTAAAGAAAGTTAAGGGCGTTAAATACGTTCTCGGACTTAAATCCTTAATCGGATCGAGAATCCCCGAGGAGATGATCCCCGAATCCGTAACCGAAATTCTGAAGAGCGATAAGTGGGAGCTTATGCTTGTTAACTCTTAATACAAGCCCGCTACCGATAATGTGTCTAAGCAGATTGACTCGCTCAATAGTATAATTAAGAAATATGACAGTAAAGGCATGCTGATAGGTGAGGCTTCCTGTGTACAGGATATGATTGATATAACCGATGTCGATTTTAAGGTTGTTAATATAATTTCGATTATCGCGATTTTCCTGATTATTCTGGTGGTAGAAAAGAGTATCACGCTTCCGATTATACTCGTTATAGTTATTGAAACCGCGATATTTATAAACCTCGGACTTCCGCACTATCTCGGCGACAGCCTGCCGTTTATCGCGCCTATCTGTATAAGTACAATCCAGCTCGGCGCTACCGTCGACTACGCGATACTTATGACCACGCGTTATAAAAAGGAGCGTTCCCGCGGACAAGAAAAGAAAGACGCGGTAATAACGGCACTTTCAACCTCGATACCGTCGATTGTAGTCAGCGCGCTCGGACTTTTCGCCGCGACATTCGGAGTAGCCGTATACTCGGATGTCGATATGATAGGTTCGCTGTGTATGCTGATGGCTAGGGGAGCTATTATAAGTATGCTTTGTGTAATACTTATTCTTCCCGCGATGTTTATGTTGTTCGATAAAGTTATCGCGAAAACTACTATGGGATTTTTGCCTAAGAATAGGGAGGTATAAATATGAATATAGTAAAGAAATACGCGCCGAAGGTTTTAAGCTTACTTCTAAGCCTTACTATTATATGCGGTATAACCGCTATGACGGCTTACTCCGCGGGCGCTGAAAAATCTTCGAGTGAGAGCAGCGCTTCTTCCGATACTAAGGATAAGCTTACCAAGGAAGAAACCGTCTACGTAATCGCCGACGCCGAGGGTAATCCCGATAAGGTTATCGTGAGCGACTGGATTAAAAATACCGGTAAGCTCGATAAGATTGAGGATAAAACCTCGCTCGATAAGGTTAAGAACATTAAAGGCGACGAAAAGTATACCCTAAACGGCGACAATATGTATATCTGGGACGCTAAAGGAAGCGATATTTATTACCAGGGTACATCCAAAAAGGATTTGCCGGTTGACTTATCCGTAAGCTACCGCCTCGACGGTAAGGCAATTTCGCCTAAAGACCTCGCGGGTAAAAGCGGCAGAGTTACAATGCGTTTTGATTACAAAAACAATAAGTATGAAAATGTCGTGGTTAACGGCAAGAAAACTAAGATTTATGTTCCGTTCGTTATGCTTACCGGCACTATGCTGGATAACGAAAAGTTCAGCAACGTTTCCGTGAACAACGGCAAGGTTATTAACGACGGCAGCCATACTATCGTAGCGGGCTTCGCGACCCCCGGTTTAGAGGAGGATTTAGACCTTAAAACCGACGAGGTTGAGTTCCCGAATTATGTCGAGATTCAGGCGGACGTTAAAGACTTCGAACTCACTACAACTATGACTCTCGCCACTAACGACGTGTTTAACGATATCGACTTCTCGAAAGCCGACGAAAAAATCGACGAACTCGATAAGAAGCTCAACAAACTTACCGACGCTACCGATAAGCTTATCGACGGTTCTTCTAAGCTTTACGGCGGACTTTCTACAATGCTCAGCAAATCCGATACTCTTATCTCGGGCGTAAAGAATTTAGTCAGCGGAGCTAAACAGCTCCAAAGCGGAACTTCTAAGCTCGATAAGGGCGCGGGTAAGCTCGACAAAGGCACAGGAGCTCTTAAAAAGGGTGCCGGCACATTAAGCGTAGGTATCTCTACCTTACAGGCAGGAGTATCCCAGCTCGCTTCGGGTTTAGGAACTCTTTCGGGTAACAGCTCTACTTTAAACTCAGGAGCGAAGCAGGTTTTCGATACGCTTCTTTCCACAGCCGATAAACAGATTGCCGCTGCCGGCATTAAAGCCGAGAAGCTCACGATCGAAAACTATTCAAAGGTTCTTTCGGGTATAGAGGATTCTCTTACCGACGACGCGCTTTATAAGATCGCTTATAATACCGCGCTCAATACCGTTACCGAAACTGTTAAAGCTCAGGAAAGCTTAATTAAATCTCAGGTTGAGGAGGCTGTAAAACAGCAGGTTCTCGAAGGAGTTTTAAAGAAAGCGGGATTGAATATGTCGGCTGCCGAATACAATAAAGCCGTAGCCGCGGGTAGTATTTCTTCCGACGTAAAGGCTCAGATTGAGGGCGCTTTAGACCAGCAGATGAAAACCGATACTATCACCGCTACCGTAAAAGCTAAGGTTGACGAACAGATCCAGTCGCTTATCGACAGCAATATGAACAGCGAAACTGTTAAAAACCAGATCAGCGAAGGCGTAGCTAAAGGTAAATCGGGCGCGAGCGCGATTTCCGAGTTAAAGAAACAGCTCGATTCTTATAATAAATTCTATCAGGGTGTTCTCAGTTACACCTCGGGAGTTGACTCCGCTAAATCAGGCGTAGATAAATTAAACACAGGCTCTAAGGACTTGTCCACCGGAGCGAATAAGCTCGTTAAGGGTACCAAAACTCTTAAAAAGGGTACCAAGGACTTAAAGAAAGGTACAAAAACCTTGAACTCGGGTATGAAAACCTTTGTAAGCGGACTCGATAAGCTCTCGAGCGGTACAGGTGTTCTTATAAACGGAGTTAAACAGCTTAAGGACGGTTCGCTCGCTCTTAATACAGGACTTAAAACATATAAGGAGCAGGGTGTTAATACGCTTGTAAAGGCGGTTAACGGAGATGTTAAGGGCTTACTTAACCGGCTTAAAGCCGTTTCTAAGGTCAGCTCAAACTACAAGTCGTTTGGCGGTATCAATCCCGAAATGGACGGTAAGGTAGACTTTATTTATAAAACTAATTCTATAGAAAAATAGTTTAATCTCTCTTGTACGGGGGACAGCTTCTAAAGCTGTCCCTCGATTTTTTCACCTAAAACGATTAATGCCATAGTATATATAGTAAATCGTACTATCGCTTGCGATTATCGAAGATTTGAAAAGGTGTTCCTATGAAAATTTATACTATAGCGTTAATCGGCGGAGATAAACGCCAGCTTTTCTGCGCTAAGGCGCTTTATGATAAAGGGTATAACGTTCTGCTGTCGGGATTCGATTTGCTCGAAAGCTACGGCGGACTAAAGCTTGTAGATACAGAAACCGCTTTGAGCGAAGCCGACGCCTTTATACTTTCGGTTACGGGAGTAAAAGGCGATGTGATTCCTTGTTATTTTTCCGATAAAGAAATAAAAATAGATAAACGTATGAGAGAAGTGTTTTCGAAAAAGCCTGTTTTTATGGGCAGGTCAAGCTCGCTTAAAGGCGTAGAGGCTTTCGATTTACTAAAGAGGGAGGATTTCGCCGTTTTAAACGCCGTGCCTACCGCCGAGGGAGCTTTGTGCGTCGCTGTAAAAAGCTATGAGAAAACTCTCTGTAACTCAAATGTCCTCGTGATAGGCTACGGACGAATCGGAAAAATCCTCTCGAGAGACTTACGCGCTCTCGGAGCCAAAGTAACCGTCTCGACCCGAAGCGCCGAAAAACGCGCTTATATAAAATCGGACTTTAACCGCGCCGTTAAAACCGAGGATATAAAGACGCTTAAAGGTTTTGATATTGTGTTTAATACCGCTGATTTTACGGTGATAGACAGAGCCGTGCTCGATAAAAGCGACTGTGACACTCTTATAATAGACTTAGCCTCTTACCCCGGGGGAGTGGATTTCGACTACGCTTCTAAGCTCGGCTTTACCGCGTTTATGGCGTCCGCGCTTCCCGGACAGTACTCGCCGATGACCGCGGGTGAAAACATAGCGGACACCGTTCTAACTATTCTCAGGGAGGAAAAACGCCTGTGAAAGCGAATATAGGATTTGCTATGTGCGGCTCGTTTTGTACCTTTTCGAGAGCAATCGCTCAGATTAAAAGGCTTAAAGACGAGGGTTATAATGTTATCCCCATAATGTCCGAAACCGCCTATTCCACCGATACGCGTTTCGGAACAGCTGTGGGGTTTATAAATAAAATAGAGAGTATAACGGGTAATAAAATTATCAGCTCGATTACCGAGGCTGAGCCTATCGGCCCCAAGAAAATGTGCGACCTTATAATTGCCGCTCCGTGTACGGGTAATACTATCGCTAAGCTATCCAACGGTATTACCGACACCGCGGTTACTATGGCGGTAAAGTCGCACCTTAGAATTTGCCGTCCTGTGCTGATTTGCGTATCTACCAACGATGCTTTAGGAGCT
>JAHKZS010000165.1 GCA_020626545.1 bacterium | reverse complement strand
TTTTTAAATCCGGGTGGGAGGAATATCCGCTTGACCACCTAATTATGGAGGAAAACTGATGAAACACGGTAAGAAATATGTCGAAAGCTCTAAGCTGATTGACAAAAATAAAACTTATGATATTGACGAGGCTATCGCGACAGTTGTCAAAACTGCCACCGCTAAGTTCGATGAAACTGTAGAGCTTCACGTTCGTCTCGGTGTTGACGGCCGTCACGCTGACCAGCAGGTCAGAGGCGCTCTCGTACTTCCTAACGGAACAGGTAAGAGCGTAAAGGTTCTCGCTATTTGTAAAGGAGCTAACGAAGATTTAGCTAAGGAAGCAGGCGCTGACTTCGTAGGCGCTGAGGATATGACTCAGAAAATCCAGCAGGAAAACTGGATGGACTTCGACGTACTCGTTACAACTCCCGATTGCATGGGTCTTGTAGGTCGTCTCGGTAAAATCCTTGGTCCCCGCGGTTTAATGCCTAACCCTAAGGCAGGTACTGTAACTCCCGATATTGCCCGCGCGATTAAGGAAGCTAAAGCAGGTAAGATTGAGTATCGTCTTGATAAGACTAATATCATTCACTGCCCGATCGGTAAAGTAAGCTTCGGCGCTGATAAGCTCACTGAGAACTTCAACGCTCTTATGGAAGCTATCATCAAGGCTAAGCCCGCCGCTGCTAAAGGTCAGTACATCAAGTCCTGTGCTGTAACAGCTACAATGGGACCGTCTGTACGTATCAGCCCCGCTAAATTCAGCGTTTAATAGCTGATAATTTAATAAATAACGCTCTGCGTTATATATATCGCTGTTCTAAAGACAGCAGGTGTCTTTGACATAATGGATTATCCGCCTGCCGAGGAAGATGCATAGTTTGTATTTTATCGTCTCCTCACGTCTTTGCGTGGGGAGATTTTTTAGATTGGCGAAATTTTTAAAAATTAATATGGAGGTGAAAATTTTGCCAAGTAAAAGTGTTTTAGAGGCTAAACAGGCTGTTGTTGCCGAGTTAGCTGAAAGACTCAAGAACTCTGTAATGGGTGTTGTAGTAAGCTACAAGGGTATTAACGTTGAGGACGATACTAAGCTCCGTAAGGAACTTCGTGAGAACAACGTAAAGTACACTGTTGTAAAGAACACACTTTTAAAGCGCGCTAACGAGGAAGTAGGACTTTCCGAGATGGACAGCGTTCTTAAAGGTACTACAGCTCTCGCTACAAGCGACGAAGATTATGCCGCTGCGGCTCGTATCCTCGCTAACTTCGCTAAGGATCACGATTTCTTCGAGATTAAGTCGGGCTTTATGGATGGTGAGATCGTAGATTTAGAGACAATCAACTCTCTCGCTAAATTACCGACAAGAGAAGTTCTTCTCGCAAACGTTCTCGGCGCGTTCCAGGCTCCTATCTCAGCATTTGCCCGTGTTATTCAGGCTATTGTTGACGAAGGCGGCGTAGAGAATTGCAAACCGGCCGAGAAGGAAGAAGCTGCTGAAGAAACAGCAGAAGCTCCCGCAGAGGAAGCTAAGGCTGAAGAGGCTCCCGCAGAGGAGGCTAAGGCTGAAGAAGCTCCCGCAGAGGAAGCTAAAACCGAAGAAGCTCCCGCTGAGGAAGCTAAAACTGAAGAAGCTGAATAATAAGCTTCACTAATTTTAAAATTAACTTATTACTAATATGGAGGTAAAATAAAATGGCATCTGATAAGATTACTGCTATTATTGAAGAATTAAAAGGCCTTACAGTTCTCGAGCTCGCTGATCTCGTACACGCTGTAGAGGATGAATTTGGTGTATCTGCCGCTGCTGCTGTAGCTGTTGCAGGTCCTGCAGCAGGCGCTGAGGGCGGCGCTGCTGAGAAGACTGAGTTTGATGTAGAGCTCAAGTCTGCCGGCGCAAAGAAGATCAACGTAATTAAGGTTGTTCGTGAGATCACAGGTCTCGGTCTTAAGGAAGCTAAGGCTTTAGTTGACGGTGCTCCTTAGGTTCTTAAGGAAGCTGTTTCTAAGGAAGACGCTGAGGAAATGAAGACTAAGCTCGAAGAAGCAGGCGCTGAAGTAGAACTTAAATAATTATTTCTAAAGTTTAAGGCAGGTTTTATACCTGCCTTTTTTCTTTTTAGGAAATAAAATATATTTGCTTTTTTTATTGTTATGATATATAATAACCTTGTATTTGTGTTTTTTCTTAATTTCTACAAAAGGTGATCGTTATGAAAGTAAAAAAAGACTTTATATTGAGAAAAATTTCCGATTCCTACGTTGTAGTTCCCGTAGGTGAGGCGGTTGTTGATTTCAGCGGACTTGTTAACCTCAACGAGAGCGGAGCTCTGCTTTTTGAAAATCTTCAAAAAGGCGCTGACGAGGACAAGCTTGTTAACGCTTTGCTCGAGGAATATGATGTCGACGAAGCTACCGCGCGCGCCGATGTAAAACGTTTTATTTCTAAGGTTAAGGACGCGAATATTCTTGAATAAATCATTTAGTATAGAAGAACTATTGCCTGTTATGAAAGAACAGCTAGATAACGGTAAAGTGGTTTCCTTTATTCCGAAAGGGAACAGTATGCTCCCTATGCTTAGAAACGGCGAGGATGTTGTTCTGTTAAAAAAGACTGAGGATAGGCTGCATCTTTCCGATGTAGCGTTTTACTACAGGCGTGAAACCGATTCTTACGTTATACACAGGGTTGTCGGATTTCAGAAAGACGGCTCATATATAATGCTTGGCGACAACAATGTAACCAAGGAGTATAATATTAAACCCGAGGATATTATAGCGGTTATGACCGCTTTTTACCGCAAAGGGAAGATGTACGAAGCTACGTGTTTTAGGTACAGAGCTTACTGCGAGATGTTGTATTGGATAAGACCGATGCGCAGATTATTTATAAAAGTTAAATCAAAGGTTAAGCGGGGATAAATATTTGAAGAACGAAAGACTTTCTACCTCTTATTTACGGGGCGTGAAAAATTTTGATAAAGATACTACAATCTGGATAGCTAAGCATTCGCTGCCTCAGCTCCATAATATTATCTTAAACGCCGTTATATACGCTGTGTTAGCCTATATAGGGGTTGGAGTCGCTCAGCTCGCTCGCGGAATTGTTGATTCCGCGGCTTACGACCACGACGCTCAAAAGGTGATATTCTATTCGCTCGCTCTTGTTTCGGTAACTGTGTTTCAGATTATTCTAAATGTCGTTTCGAGAGTTGTATCGTTTAACGCGACTTCTAAACTTGAAATTAATATTAAATCTCATTTGTTCGAGACAATTTTAAAGAAAGATTACGCCAAGGTTACTAAGTTCCACACCGGCGAGCTTATGACCAGACTTACAAGCGATATTGACGTTATTTTAAGCGCGATAATGAATATCGTACCAAATGTTACATACTTTATCGTTAAGCTTATCGGTATTTTTATTGTTCTGTTCTCGATAGACTGGCGGTTTGCGCTGGTATTCGTTATAGGCGGAGCGATAATCCTTATTATAATGCTCCTGTTTAAAGGTACATTAAAGAATCTCCATAAAAAAGCTCAGGAGTCCGACGGTAAGGTGAGAAGCTTTATGCAGGAATCTCTCTCGAGCCTTTTGGTTATCAGGGTTTTTAACCGAGTTAAGCGTATCACTCAGGAATCCGAAAAACTCCAGTGGATTAATTTCAGAATTAAACGCAAGCGAAATTATATCTCCATAGCCTCAACTATGGGATTCTCTATAATTTTCGTGTTCGCTTATATTTACGGACTTATCTGGGGTTCGTTCCAGATTTTATCTGGAGTGATTACATACGGACTTTTAACCGAGATACTTTCTCTCGTGTCCCAGATTCAAACTCCAATCCAGGGCTTAACCTCAATACTTCCGCAGTATTACCAGGCGCTCGCTTCCGCGGAGCGTATTATAGAGATTGAAAAATTCCCCGACGAGCATATCGAGGAATTAAACGCTTCGCTTGACTTAAACGAGCTTTACGATAATTTAGAGTCAATTGAGTTTAAGGATATTACCTTCAGCTACGACAGGGATATTGTGCTTTATGATACGAGCCTGAGTATTAAAAAAGGCGAGTTCGTGGTTATAACGGGCATCTCGGGAATAGGCAAGAGTACGCTCACAAAGCTTCTCTTGGACGTTTTCCCTGTAACCCATGGAGAGATATACCTAAAGCAAAAGGACGGCTCCAAGGTCGTTGTGGATAAAAATGTGCGCGGTATGTTCGCGTATGTTCCGCAGGGTAACTTCCTGCTCTCAGGAACAATCAGGGATAATATATCATTTGTGCGTCCCGAAGCTACTGACGAGGAGATAATGGAAGCCGCTAAAATCGCGTGCGCCGATTTTATAAATGAGCTTCCCGAAGGACTCGATACTGTACTCGGCGAAAAGGGTACGGGACTTTCCGAGGGCCAGATTCAGCGTGTGGCTATCGCGAGAGCGATTCTCTGTAACGCTTCAATTATTATTCTCGACGAAGCGACTTCCGCTCTCGACGAGAAAACCGAGCTCAAGCTGCTGAATAATATTGACGAATTAAAGAATAAAACTTGTATTCTTATTTCCCATAAAAAAGCCGCTTATCAGGTTTGTGATAAGGAAGTCAGGATAGAGGATAAGAAGATTATTGTTAACGAAATAAGGAATGATTAATATGACTGTAATAAAGAGATTGGAAAAAGTTTTCGGCGGATTAAGTATGACATGGCCGAAGGTTATAATATTCGCCGTTATCACAGCGGTTTACACAGCGTTAATTAACCAGGTTCCGTTTTTAAAGGGAACGTCGTTTCAGGATATCGCGATATCGTTCGAATGTTGGATTTTATTCGGAATACTGATAATTGTAAACTCTAAAAGCTGTCTGGACTCCGGCTTAAAATGTCTTGTGTTTTTCGTTATAAGCCAGCCCTTGATTTATTTAATAGAGGTTCCGTTTTTGGGCTGGGAAATAATGAGCTATTACCAAAACTGGATTTACTGGACGTTATTTACATTCCCGATGGGACTTGTCGGATATTTTATGAAGAAAGATAAGTGGTGGGGCTTGCTTATTCTTTCTCCGATGCTGATATTTTTGGGTGTTCATTACTCAGGCTTTTTAAGCCAAGCTCTGTTTGAGTTTCCGCTTCACTTATTAAGCGCGGTATTTTGTTTAGTAACTGTGTTAATTTATCCGGTAGCGATTTTCAGGAATAAAAAAATTAAAATTGCGGGGTTGATTATAAGCGGTGTAATAATTGTGTCAATGTCTGTTTTGGTATTAGTCAGCCCTAAGGTGTATAATACTACTTTGATGGTCAACGGCGGTTCCGAGGGTGCCGAGTTTAACGATAAGTGTACTGTGTATTTAACCGATAAGTCCTTAGGCGACGTCAGTATTAAATATGATGACGGAATGGAGGATTATAAGATAGACGCTGAGTTTTATAAGGGCGGTCATACCGAGTGCGTGATTAAAGCTCCCGACGGTAAAGAAACAAAGTATTCCCTCGATATACATCTCGATAAATATGAAATAAAAAAGATAGATAAATAATTAACGGGGCCGGCTCAAATTTTGAGCCGGCCCTGAGTGGTAAGAGGTAAGTTATAGGTGATAAGCGGTTTATTGGAAAACAAACAGTAATCCAACAAAGCTATATAATGTATCACAAGCTGTTTTACCTACCGGTTTATTTTAGCTTTCTTTCCGCTTACCGCTTTCCATAGGATTGATATGTAAACAAGTACGGAGTAGTTCTTTTGACTTTTGAACCGCTCCGGTTTTTGGTGACAGATGACGGATTGGTGACGGATGTAATTTTTTAATCCGTCACTCAAAAAACTCAGTATTTATCAGGGTTATAACCCTTAGTGACGGATGTGACGGATTAAATCGCGGAAACTATATAACTATAAAAAAGAATATATTTTATTATAGTTTATAAACAATAGGAAACAATGTGTCATCTGTCACTCGTCAACAAGAAAGCGCGCTCCTTCAACT